>JAVBUK010000363.1:0-3173 GCA_031555345.1 Xanthobacteraceae bacterium
ATCAAGGGAGCAAATCAGTTGCCCAAAGTCGTCGCCGGTGTCAGGTTCCGAGACGGAATCGAGGTCAACCACCTCACCGAAAACCACGCCGCCTGATCGCCCCGTCACCCAAAATTCCGCATAGCTCGGCTTGGAGCGAATTCCAGCGGCATCTTGTATGATGGCCATTGCTGACGCGTGACAAGCAGCGGAAGCCTTTTCTTGATCCCGCGCGTGATGCGATCTCTGGTGATCGAGACGGTGGCGCGAAGAAAGGTGACCCCGGGCCCGAACACTTGCGGAAACTGGTAGGGTTGGACAACCCGGATGCTGGAAAGGTTGTTGACGTCGGGGACCGTGATCAATGTGGGAATCTCATCGCCGATCAGTTGTCGACTGCCGATCCCACGTTTCGTCTCCGCGCGCTTGAACGTCCGAAAATATAAGTTGTTAAATTTATCGGTATCCCTAGCGGTTTCACCGTGTGCCAACAAGGCGACAACGTTGCGCCCCTGTCCTGCCATGCGAAACCCTGTCGCCCGGAACCGATCCGGTCGCGATCGACCCCGCATGTCGCTGCGCTGATGCGGGCTACGCGCTGAAACAGCCGTGCTTTCGGCATCGAGCCGCGCACCGCAACGGCACGGCATCGCCGAGGCTCGCGACAGCGCATACCCGTTCGTCGGCGCAGCGCGCGTTCAAGCATCCGCATGCGATCGGTCCCCCGCCGAAGCAGGCCCGGCGGTAGCACGAACGCAAACGGTGCCGCAAGGAACCGCCGGTCGATGCGTAATTGCCCCGACCCCGGCCGCCGGCGGACGGGAATTCGTACGACGCAATGCCGTATGGCGTCACCGGGCGGGCGCAACCGGATATGCGCCGGGGGACACGATCGCCGCCGGGAATTCGGGGGATCGGCCGTCGCCTACTCGGCCTTCAGCAGCGCTTTCGTGCTGATCGAAAGGGAAGCGGGACGGTCCGCCGGATCGCTCGGGTTCGGATCACTCGGGCTCGGATCGCTTGGACTCGGATCGCTTGGACTGGGTGAAACCGCTTGCCGCGATTTGCCGAAAAGCGACGCGACCGACGCGGCCACCAGCGACATGGCGACGACACTCTTTTGGGTTGCGGTTTTCGCCGCCTGCACAATTCCGCTAGGCGGATCCACCGGCGCGACGGAAGCCGCCGCAACCAGCGGCAGGTCACCGAGCGCGGAGGACGGCAAGCGCCTCGCCCCTCCAGCTTCCTGGATCGCCCGGGCTCGTTTCCACCGGTCGAGCCCCTCTCGCCAGATCAAAACCGTTTGCTGATTGTTGAGACGCGCAAGCAGGACCGACAGGTTGCCTGCACGCACCGGCCCCCGCGCGCTTTCACCTTCTGCGAAATACCACGGATCCGACATGCCCCTCCCCCGAGCACCCAATATTCTTGTTGTTCGTTCACCCTACTGTGGCACCCGACAGACGCCGTGTCCACACCCGTGCACCTTTATGGCAGGGCGATCGAGTGAAGGCATTGCTTCTGCAACTCTCGCCGCCATTGACGCCGCTTATCCGCCCCGCTTCGCGGGATAGGACAGCGCCTCGGCAAGTCGGCAGCCCTGCCTATGCTCCTCGACCTTGCCGGCTCGGCATCGTCCTTCCCAACTCTTTCGCCGCCCGGGTCTTTCGCCGCGCGGATATTTTCGTCCGTTCGCGGCTGCATCACCGAGTCGAACGACTTCTGCGGCAGGCCTGCTGCGCAGACAGGCCTGCTGCGCAGGTTGGCCTGCTGCGCAGACCGCAAAACACATACCGTCACGCGTATTAACGTTGAAACACACGTTTTCATCTAATCTCTACCTAGACACCACTTTCCAAGTGTGCTCTATTACCGCGTGGGCCAGAATGGTCCATGTCCACATTGACTTTGAGACTGGCCCGCTCGGCCCTGCACACGCAGACCCGACCGAGCGGGTTCTTTTCGTCCGCCGGCCCGGCCGTATTCCCGTCCCGACCGAGGTGATGAGCCCGGGACCCGTTCCGGCAGCCCCTCGCCTGGTGAGGCACGGCGCCCATCGCCCCGATCGGCGCATTGACGCTGGCGCGCGAGCCGGATACCGGTTCGCCACTGCCCTCCTGCGGTTCTGTCGGCAAAAAAGCCCGGTTCGGGCGCAGCGTCACCACCTCCGCCGACGCGCCGTCGATCACCCCTGGCGTGGCGGATTTGGCGTTCCGATCTCGGTTGCGGCGAGCGTTTGATCGGAACGCCAAATCCAAAACCACACCAGCGTCTTGGTGTTGCCAGCGCCCCGTTCGGTTCCGACGTTCGTACCGAGCGGGCTGCACACGGACACGAACGTCGGAACCGGGACACGAGATCGGGATCATCGGTGCCAACCAGGAAGGAAAAGGTCGCGATCGTCTCCGTCTTCGCCAGCGGCACGCTGGCGGCGGCGAAGTTCGTGGTCGGCATCATGATCGGCAGCATCGCGCTGATCTCGGACGCGCTGCACAGCCTGATCGACCTCGGGGCCACGCTGGTCACCCTGATGGCCGTCCGGGTGGCCGACCGTCCGCCCGACGCCGAGCACCACTACGGCCACGGCAAGATCGAGAACCTGTCCGCGCTCGCCCTGACGGCGCTGTTGTTCGTGACCGCCGGCGGGGTCGCGGTCGAGGCGATCAAGCGGCTGCCCGCAAGCGGGGCCGCCATTCCGTTCTCCTACCTGCCGTTCGTGGTCCTGGCGATCGAGATGACGGTGAACACCTGGCGGGCGCGCGCCCTGTTGCGGGTGGCGCGCGAAACCGGCAGCCAGGCGCTGGAGGCCGATGCCCTGCACTTCACCTCCGACGTGTTCTCGTCGGTCGCCGTGGTCATCGGCCTGATCCTGTCGGCCTACGGCTACGGCTGGGCCGATCCGGTCGCCGCGCTGGCGGTGGCGCTGCTGATCGCGGTGCTGGGTTTGCGACTGGCGAAGCGCACGATGGATGCGCTGGTCGACACCGCCCCGTCGGGGGCCGCGGACCGGGTCGCGGCGGCGCTGCGCCGGCTGCCCGGCGTCATCGGCGTCGAACGCGTGCGGGTGCGCACGGTCGGGCCGAGGAGCTTCGTCGAGGTGGCGGTCGACGTCCCCCGCACGCTTCCGATCGACCGGATCGCCGAAATCAAGGGCAAGATCCAGAGCGCGGTGGCGGCGGTCCTCGACGACGCCG
>JAVBUK010000119.1:0-2606 GCA_031555345.1 Xanthobacteraceae bacterium
ATGATGCGCGGTCCCTCAACGCCGATAAGTCGTTTGCTTGGATGGCTGGTTTAGTCGGGTGGTCGGCAGGTGACAACCCGCGACAACGCGCGCCGGCACGGCTAAGTTCGGCCTCCCGAAAAAACGCGAGGCAGCGATGCCGATCAACGATGACGACCGTCCCAAAAAGAAGATCATGCATGAGATCGGTCAGGACCTGAGCCTTCTGTCGATCCGGGAGCTCCAGGAGCGGATCGCGCTGCTCGAGGACGAAATCGCGCGGCTTCAAGCAGATATCGAACGCAAAGGCGCCTCGCGGTCGGCCGCTGACCTGTTCTTCAAGAAATGACGTCGGCGGCCGGAACAAGGTGAGATATTACCAGTGGCCATATAGGTCGTCCTGCTGGTATTTGCGCCCGGCAGACGTGGGGCTCTGGGTTTAACCGGGTGTTAAGCTTTCTCGTTTATTGCTGGAAGCCGTCCATCTTCTGGACATTGAGTGGCTCCTGTCACTCTGTTTGACGCCTCCCTGTTAGCACTTCGAGCCGCCGGCAACGGTGGCTCTTTTTTTTCGAGGCGTTTCCGCGGGTGGTCGTGCCATTCCGGGACGCGCGATGTTTCCGTGCGCCGTTTAGCTGACCTTAATACCTCTAATGGCAACCATGTCTTGACGTGAGTCGGCGGGGTGCTGGACAGCCCTGCGGCTCGGGTTCATATGAAAGCCACGTTGGTCGAGATGCCGAGGGTGCGCTTGCTACCGGCGGCGTCGGGTGGATTTGCGTGCAGCCGGGCCACCGTTTGTGGGTTGCGGCCGGGTTGCCGTGTGTGAGGCGTACCACATGTCGGAACGTTTGATGGATGCTGGCGGCCCGGTCTCTTTCGGGCAGAAGTTGGCATCCTCGTCTGCCTTTTCCACGTTGTTCCGCGACGGAATGAAACTGGTCGAGGAGACCGCGGCCTATCTCGATGGTCCAGGCCGTCAGGAATCCAAACAACTCGACCGGGCGGTGGCGCTGACCTATGCGACCGAGAGCATGCGGCTGACCACGCGATTGATGCAGCTCGCCTCCTGGCTGTTGCTGCACCGGGCCGTCAACGAGGGCGAGATGTCGCTCGACCAGGCCAACAGGGAAAAAACCAAGGTGAAGCTGACGGTCGGCGATCCGACCGATCCCGGCGCCCTCGAATCGTTGCCGGAGCGGCTGCGCGACCTGATCGCCCGGTCGCGCAAGCTGCATGAGCAGGTGCGCCGACTCGACGCGACCATTCACGCCCCGGTTCCCGAGGCGCCGGTCGCGGGCAATCCACTCGAACGTCATATCGGGCTGCTCAAGGCGGCCTTCGAGCGCAACGAGCACTGACCCCGCGGGCGTCGGTCGCGAACAAGCGCCGCCAACAAAAAAGCCCCCGGAACCCGGGGGCTTTCGCATTCACCACACCGTTGCCGGAATTACTTCTTCAGACCCAGCCCCGAAAACTTCTTCTGGAAGCGGGACACGCGACCGCCGCGATCGAGCAGCTGCTGCTGACCGCCGGTCCAGGCCGGGTGCGACCTGGGGTCGATGTCGAGGTGCAGCGTATCACCTTCCTTGCCCCAGGTGGTGCGGGTGGTGAACTCGCTACCGTCGGTCATCTTGATGTTGACGGTATGATAATCAGGGTGAATGTCGGCTTTCATGACTTTTACCTCCTTCGCCCCCGCGGGCGCGGAGATCGGTTCGGCTTCTGTCGGATTTCGGCGGGGTCTATACCCCAGCCGGAGGGAGGACACAAGGTGCCCGCCGCCATTGGTTCGGATTGTCTCGGCCCGGTCCCCGGGGCATTGTCCCGCGGTGGCGGGTCCGATCGCTTCTGGCCGCGGTGCGTCTGGTGTGGTGGACTTGACGTTCCTCTCACGCTTGCGGCGCGTTCTTCATCGGCACGTCAAATCCAAAACCACACTGGCATCTTGGAGTTGCCAGTGTCCTTTTCGGTTCCGACGTTGCTACGGAGCGGGCTGCAAACGGATACAAACGTCGGAGCCGGGACACTAGCGGGGGATTGCGTCATGCGTGTCGTGTCGGGCAGTGACGGGCGGGGGCTGGATCGGTCGGCGGCGGCGCCAGCCCCCCGGGGGCGTCCGAAACTCCAGCCGCTGTTGAGCCTGGCGCCGTATCTGTTGCGCTACCGCGGCCTGGCGGGCGCCGCCCTGGCGTCGCTCCTGGTCGCCTCGCTGGCGACGCTGGCGGTGCCGGTCGCGGTCCGGCGGATGATCGATTTCGGCTTCTCGCCCGAGCGCATCGGCCTGATCGACCAGTATTTCTCGGTCATGATCGCGGTCGTGGCGGTGCTCGCGATGGCCAGCGCGCTACGCTTCTACTTCGTCACCATTATCGGCGAGCGGGTGGTCGCCGACCTGCGTGCCGAAGTGTTCGGCCACATCACCGGCCTGTCGGCCGTGTTCTTCGACACCGCCCGGTCGGGTGAACTGGTGTCGCGGCTCACCGCCGATACCACCCAGATCAAGTCGGCGGTCGGCGCCTCGGTGTCGATCGCGCTGCGCAACCTGGTGCTGTTCTTCGGCTCCGCCACCATGATGGTGGTGACGAGCCCGCGCCTGTCGCTGTTCGTGCTGGCGGCGATTCCGG
>JAVBUK010000225.1:0-2590 GCA_031555345.1 Xanthobacteraceae bacterium
GGCTTGGCCTCTGCAAAACGTTTGACGAACATCTGAACTTCTCCACCTTTCAATGCGGAACGATCCTTCCGGATCCCGAAGACGGTCAGCCGTCCAGTGGTGGCCGCCGCCCATTCCCGACGGCGGGAGCGGCGCAATGCGTCCCGCGGCCGGTAGCTAGTGTCCCGGTTCCGACGTTCGCATCCGTCTGCAGCCGGCTCGGCACGAACGTCGGAATCGAAAAGACACAGGCAACTCTATGGTGCTGGTGTGGTTCTGGATTCGACGCTTCCGATGAAGCGCGCGCCGAAACAGTGACAGGAACGACCAATCCACCACACGATTCACTGTCGCCGTCCGCATGCGCACCCGTGAGAGTGTTGGTGGACCGGATGCGATCGACCGAAAAGCCGTCGTCCCTCCAATCGCGTCCGACCGACCACGTCCAGCGTGCGTGGCGGCGAATGGGCGTGCAGCGAACCGCTGCAATGTGGTCCGCGGACGATCAGGACGGATATTCCCGTGGGCTGGCGTCCGCGACGATCTCGGCCGCTCGGCGACGCTGTTGCCGCGGCCAACCCCTGGTACGGGGGCGTCGAATCACGGTCAACCCACACCGTCATGCCACATTGACAGCGACATACCGATTCTCCCCTTGGCCACGGCAATCCCTCGGCGTTCGGCGGGCGCGGAGACCCCAGCAACGCCCGCACACGGATACCAAACGCGCCAGCAGGAGGGACACGCCGAATCCTTTGATTCTTGTCATTGGCGCCGACGTGAACCGCACATAGTTTTCGCCCGGCTCCCAGAAATATTCTCAAAACCAGGATGTTCATCTTGCGGATTTCGCTGTCCTGCCTGCAGAATGGGACGGGATGCTCGCGGATCGGGACGCGCTGCGACGTCCAGCGAATCGCTTTGTTGTCCCGCGCAACGGCTGAGTATTCCGGGAGCCCCCGCCAACAGGTGTGACGCCACCGTCTCCCCGCCGATTTCGACCCCCCAGCCGAACATCCCCACTTTCGGAGAGCCCATGACCAGGAAGATCGCACTCGAAGAACATTGCATGTGCCCCGGAATGGAGGAGTACTGGGTCGCGACCGTCGCCGACGTCGATCCCAAGATCACCGACATGCTGGTGTCGCGCCTCGCCGACTTCGGCGAGCAGCGGCTTGCGATCATGGACAAGACCGGCATCGAGCGCGCGGTGCTGTCGCTGGCGGGCCCCGGCGTCCAGATCGAGAAGGACACGTCCGTCGCCATCCGCAAAGCCGCCGCGGCCAACGATTTTCTCGCCACCGCGATCCAGAAGCGACCGGACCGCTATCTCGGCTTTGCCCATCTGCCGATGCAGGATGCCAAGGCCGCCGCGGACGAACTCGAGCGCTGCATGCGCGACCTCGCGTTCGTCGGCGCCATGATCAACGGCCACACCAACGGCCAGTATCTCGACCATCCGTCACTCGACCCGTTCTGGGAACGCGCCGAAGCGCTGGAGGCGCCGATCTACATCCATCCTGCCGATCCGGTGGCGACCGCGCCGGTGCTGCAGGGCCACAAGGTTCTCACCCGCGCCACCTGGGAATGGGGTTTCGAAACCGGATCGCACGCGCTGCGGCTGGTGTTCGCCGGCGTGTTCGAGCGGTTTCCCAAAGCCAAGCTGATGCTCGTCCATCTCGGCGAGACCTTGCCGTTCCTGCTGTGGCGGTTCGACAGCCGCTCGAAGCTGTATGGTGTGCGGCTCCCCAAGCCCCCGTCGGAATACATCAAGTCCAACATCGTGGTGACGATTTCCGGCATGTTCTCGGCCGAGCCCCTGGCCTGCACGCTGAGCGCGCTCGGGCCGGATCGGGTGATGTTCGGCGCCGACTACCCGTTCGAGTCGACGGAAGAGGCCGGGCACTTCCTCGACACCGCGGCGTTGCCCGACAAGGTCCGCGAGGACATCTGCTTCAACAACGCAGTCAAGTATCTGAAACTGGCGTAGCAGGACGGCACAACCCCCGCATGGCCGTGACGAGAAGACGACGTGGCGGCGCGGATGCCGCCCGCGAGCCTAGGCGCAATTGGGAGAAGTCCATGATCACACGTCGCAAAGTAAACTTCGGCATCGCCTCGGCGGCCGCTCTCGCGTCGACGCGCAGCTTCGCTCAGACGCAGCCGGTCGAGCTGAAGGTCGCCCACTACAATCCGCCGAACCACACCTGCCAGAAGTACCTGGTGGCGTGGGGCGAGCAGCTCGACAAGCTGTCGAACGGCCGGCTCAAGCTGACGATCTATCCCTCCGGCCAGCTCGGCGGCGGCGCCAACCGGCAGTTCGATTCCTGCCGCAACGGCATCGTCGACATCGCGCTGACCATCCACGGCGCCACGCCCGGTCGCTATTCGACCACCGAGTTGGTCACCCTGCCGTTCGTGTCGCCGGCGGCGGGCACCTCGAGCGAAATCTGCGGGAAACGCCTGTCCGAAATCGCCCCGACCTATCTGGCGCAGGAGCACCAGGGACTCAAGATTCTCTGGATGGCGACGATTCCGCCGCTGAAATTCCTGTCGATGAAGCCGCTGCGGACCATCGCCGACTTCAAGGGCCTCAAGATCCGCTACGCCG
>JAVBUK010000037.1:0-6231 GCA_031555345.1 Xanthobacteraceae bacterium
GCGCACGAAGGACAGGCCCTTGTGGCGGTACGCGGCCGACAGGATGTCGTAGAGAACCTCGGGAATCCAGTCGACCGCCTGTGCGACGAACGACACGTTCTGCACGCCGAGCGTGACGGTGAGCGGGTTCAACGCGTCGAGATACGAGCCGCGCGGCGTCGTGTTGCTCTTGAACCCGCGCGGTGAGGTCGGCGACGCCTGCTTCTTGGTCAGGCCGTAGACGTGGTTGTCGTGCAGCATGACCGTGAGATTCATGTTGTAGCGGATCGCGTGGATCCAGTGCGCGGCGCCGATGCTGCAGCAGTCGCCGTCGCCGGTCGACACGAACACGCTGAGATCGGGGCGCGCCAGCTTGATGCCCTCGGCGATCGGCAGCGCCCGCCCGTGGATGCCGTGGAAGCCGTAGGTCTTCATGTAGTGCGGCAACCGGCTCGAGCAGCCGATGCCGGACACGAACACGGTCTTTTCCGGCTTGAGATCGTTGTCGCGGCACAGCCGCTGCACCGCGGCCAGGATCGCGTTGTCGCCGCAGCCGGTGCACCAGCGCGGCACGCCGCCCTGATAGTCCTCCAGGCTGTGCTGCTGGTCGTACATCTTGAGCAAGCAGTGCGTGGCTTCCAGTGACATGGTCGTCTCCTCACCGCTCGAGCTTGGCGCGCAGCGCCTGGACGATGGTGCCGGGCTTGATCGGCCGGGCGCGGTCCTCGGTCCAGCAGTCGATATCGACCAGCGTGCGGGCCCGCAGCAGGATCGCGAGTTGCGAATAGCGGCGGTTTTCGCCGTCGATCAGGTCCTCTTGGGGATCGTCCGACCAGTTGTTCTCGACGGTGATCACCTGCTTGTAGCGCTGCATGATCTCCTTGATGCCGGAGGCCATCGGCTGCAGGAACTGGAGATGGAGCGAGCCGATCTTGCGCCCCTCGGCGCGCAGCCGCTCGACCGCCTCCTCGATCGCGCCCTTGGTCGCACCCCAGCCGACCACCAGGAGTTCGCCCTCCGGATCGCCGAACACCGTCGGCGGAAGCAGGGTCTTCTGCAGCGCCGCCAGCTTCAGGCTGCGATGGCGGTGCGATTCCTCGTTGATGGCGGGATCGTAGGCGACGTGGCTGTCGCGGTCGTGCGCCAGCCCAGTGACGGTGTGCATGCCGTTCGGCTGACCCGGGACGTGGCGACGTGCGAGCCCGGTGTGCGGATTCCAGTCGTACGGTCGGCTGCCCGGCGCGACCGGCGTCTGGTCGACCGGCGGCGCCAGCCAGTCCTCGCTGAACTGCGGGCGCGGGAACGGCTGCTGGGCGGTGGCGAGGCCGGCGTCGGACAGCACCATCACCACCATGTTGAAGGTCTCGGCGATCTTTCGGGCGGTGATGACCGAATAGAAGCAGTCTTCGATGCTCGAGGTCGCCATCACCACCTTGGGGGCGTCGCCGTGACTGCCGAAGCAGGCCGCGAACAGGTCGCCCTGTTCCGGCTTGGTCGGCTGGCCGGTCGACGGGCCGCCGCGCTGGACGTCCACCACCACCAGCGGGATTTCCGCCATCACCGCCAGACCGATCGCCTCCTGCTTGAGCGACAGGCCGGGACCCGACGTGATCGTCACCGTGCACTTGCCGGCGTAGGACGAGCCGATCGCGAACGCGCAGGCGGCGATTTCGTCCTCGGCCTGATGGACCATCCCGCCGACCCGTTCGAAACAGTCGCTGAGGTAGTGCGACGCCGAGGTGGCCGGCGTGATCGGATACATCGCGCAGATGTCCATGCCGGAGGCGAGCACGCCGAGGGCGAGTGCCGTGTTGCCGTTCATGACCACCTGGGGGACGGCGGAACGGGTCGCCGGGATCGCGTACTTGAAGTCGAGATTGGCCTCGGCCCAGGCGTAGCCGGCCTCCAACAGCGCGGTGTTGCTGTCGATGACGGCCCGGTCCTTCTTGCCGAACGTGATGCCGATCTGTTCGCGCGCCAGCTCGAGCTCGAAGCTGTAGATGCTGCACAGCATGCCGAGCACGAACATGTTCTTGCCGCGACGCGGGTCCTTCACCAGGGCGCGGCATTCGCGTTCGAGCGGCACCTCGTAGACCCGATACCCCGCCTTCACCAGCTGGTCGTGGGTGGCGACGTAGGACTCGACGGTCTTCGGATTCCTGTCCTCCCGCCACATGCTTTCGAGCAGGACGACGCAGCCGGGCTTGAGCTCGCCGGCACGCACGCGGCCGAGCAGCACCTGCTCGTTGAACGCCACCACCAGGTCGGTCTCGTCACCGCCGTTGGTGATGCGGCCGGCGCCGATGCGCACGCGGTTGCCGCTCGCGCCGGCGACGCTGCGCGCCGGCGGCTGGATTTCCGCCGGGATGATCTCCACCGTCCAAATGCCGTTGCCCGACTTGGCGGCGATCGCGCCGAGCGACTGGCCACAGCGCTGGGCGCCCTCGCCGGAGTCGCTGATGACCTCGACGATCGCTTCCTTGATCTCGACCGCCTGCTTGGCCTTGGGCGCGGGAGCAGCACGCGTCTTCCCCTCGTGCCGGTCCCGGGTGAGCACTTCCGTCATGATGCCCTCGACGCCTGTGTTCCGTTCGTTGCCGGCCCCGCCCGGTCAGCCGAGGCGAAGCCGAGTGAAATTCCGTTCGCCGAGATCGATGCCGAACAACGTGCCGGCACTGCCGACGCGCTCGGGCGCGTAGACCGTCTCGGTGTCGCGCAGACCCAGGTAGGTCTTCATGCTGTGCGCCGCCTTGCGCCCGGCGCCCATCGCCAGGATGACGGTGGCGGCCCCGGTGACGATGTCGCCGCCGGCGTAGACGCCCTGGATCGAGGTGGCGAGATCGTCGTCAGTGTCGATGTAGCCCCACTTGTTGAGCTTGAGCTTCGCGGTCTGGCCGATGATCGGATTGGCGTTGGTGCCAATGGCGTAGATCACCGTGTCGCACTCGAATTCGTATTCCGAGCCCGGGACCGGCACCGGCCGGCGGCGGCCGGACGCGTCCGGTTCGCCCAGTTCCATGCGGATGCAGCGCATCGCCCGCACCCGCTTCTTGCCGTCGTCGATCAGTTCGACCGGGCTGGTGAGCCAGTGGAACCGGATCCCCTCCTCCTCGGCGTGATGGATCTCCTCGGCGCGCGCCGGCGCCTCCGCCTTGCCGCGCCGGTAGATGCAATGCACCTCCTCGGCACCGAGCCGCAGCGACACGCGCAGGGCGTCCATCGCGGTGTTGCCGGCGCCGATCACCGCCACCCGGCGGCCGAGTTCGACCGGCGTGTCGAATCTGGGGAAGTCGCGCGCATGCATCAGATTGCAGCGCGTGAGCATCTCGTTGGCCGACAGCACCCCGGCGAGCGATTCACCGGGGATGTTCATGAAGCTCGGATAGCCGGCGCCGACGCCGATGAACACCGCGTCGTAGCCCATCTCGGTGACCATCTGCTCGATGGTGAACAGCCGGCCGACCAGCGTGTTGCATTCGAACCGGATGCCGAGCTTGACCAGCTTGGCGATCTCCGCATCGACCACGTCGTTGGGCAGGCGAAACTCGGGAATGCCGTATTTGAGGACACCGCCGGCCTCGTGGAAGGCCTCGTAGACGGTGACGTCGCATCCGGCCTTGGCCATGTCGGCGGCGCACGCCATCCCGGCCGGCCCCGACCCGACGATCGCGACCCGGTAGCCGTTGGGCTCGATGTAGGGGATGTTGGCCCAGCCCTCGGCGATCGCCATGTCACCGACAAACCGCTCGAGCCGGCCGATCGCCACCGGCTCCAGGCTGTCGCCGACCGTGCATACGCCCTCGCACTGCGATTCCTGCGGGCATACCCGCCCGCACACTGCGGGCAGCAGGTTGGTCTCGGTGATGACGTCGTAGGCGCCGTGGAAGTTCTTTTCGGCGACCCTGCGGATGAAGCCCGGAATGTTGATGCCGACCGGGCAGCCCTTGATGCACGGCTCCTCCGGACACATCAGGCAGCGTTCGGATTCGCGCAGCGCGTCCTCCAGCCGATAGCCGCAGGCGACCTCGCCGAAGTTGCGCGCCCGCACCTTCGGATCCTGCTCGGGCATCGGCGTGCGCGCCTGCGGGATCGTACGGATGGTCTTCTTTTTCGCCATTGTGGGGCTCCTGCGCGCGGGGATCGAGCGTTCCGCGCCGCACCGCCGTATCGGGTCGGCGTCAGGGTGAATGCGTGGTCGGTTTGTCCGCCTGCGCGCGCGCGCGGCAATTCTCGTCCCAGCGCGCAAGCGCCTCCTGCTCGGTCACGGCATAGCGCTTGAGACGCGACGTCAGGTCGTCGAAGTCCACTTGGTGGCCGTCGAAGTCCGGCCCGTCGACGCACGCGAACAGCACCTTGTCGCCGACCTTGACGCGGCAACCGCCGCACATGCCGGTACCGTCGACCATGACGGGATTGAGGCTGACCGTGGTCTTGACGTTGCGGGCGCGCGTCGCCTCGGCGCAGCCCTTCATCATGATCGGCGGGCCGATCGCCACGACCTCGTCGATGTCCGGATGCTCGGCGAACGCCCGATCGATCCCGACCGTCACCATGCCCTTGACGCCGGCGGAGCCGTCGTCGGTGCAGAGGATCAGTTCGTCGCACACCTTGCGGAACTTGTCGTCCCAGAACACCAGGCTCTTGCTGCGGAACCCGAGCACGCCGATCACGGTGGCGCCGGCCTCCTTGTGGGCCCGCGCCTGCGGAAAGACCGGCGCGACCCCGAGGCCACCGCCGACACAAAGAACTTTCCTGGACCGGCCGATATGGCTGGGAATTCCCATCGGACCGACCACCGCCTGCAGCCGCGTGCCGACCTTGCAGTCCTGCTGCATCTGTCGCGTGGTCTTGCCGACCGCCTGGATCACCAGCGTGACCGTACCGGCCTCGCGATCGAAGTCCGCGATCGTCAGCGGGATGCGCTCGCCGTGGTCGTGCGACATGACGATCACGAACTGCCCCGGCTGCGCGGCCTTCGCCATCAGCGGATGACGGAATTCCAACAGGTAGGTGACGTCGGAAAAGTCCTGACGCCTGACGATTTCGAAGCCGTCGCTGGAAGAAAAAGCAGATTTGGGCTGGCTCATGATGGGACCATCCCCTCCATCGTCGCTCTCCCCTGGGTACTGTCTTGGCCCGTTGCCCGCGGCGCGACCTTGATAAGAGTCAATTGATATCCAGCCGATATGAGTGCGGCGGATTCGCCGCAAATTTCCCGACACTCAGGCACATGGACCACGGGGCTGGGTCGATCGAGACGCGCACGAGTCAGCCGCGTTGTGCCGAGCTTTACCACACTTGCGGATCGGCGCGAACATGCGACCTGGAAACGTGAGACTTCATAAATCTGAATTGCTACGACTCGTTTTTTCGCAATTAGCCGCCTTTCAATACCACGCAACATGTCTTCTCAGCACTGACGTCCGGCATTTCATATTCGGTGCGCCCGTTCGGTACCCGACAATGCCGGCAATGCGGCGAAGAGCCGCGCTGCCGGATACCTGATTCGGGTTTTTTTGCATCCGGGCCGCCCCCGCCCAATTTCGACGGTTCCCGGACACCGACCGCAGGTAACGCCGGCCGCGGGCACCTACGCGCGGCAGGGACCCGCCCACCATCGCCCAATTGCCGGGTCGGGTTCTGTAAACCCGTTTATGCGACGGTGGGCGCGGGCACGGAACAAATCCGACCTGTTTGCTGGACGGCGATCCATCGCCAGATCCCGCAAAGTTTGGGATTCGGACGAGTCCCCGCCATGTTGTAGACTTGCATGGCAGCAACCAGCGAACCCCGGGCTTGGGACTTGGGAAAAGACCATGTTTCGCCATGAGGCCGGAGCGAGACGGCAAGGCCCCGAAGAGTCATCCCGGGAGGTGACACGTAGGACGTGGCACGGAGCCGGAACTTCGCCAGCAAGGTTCGCGGCGCGAAAACAGCCCCGCGCACGACCCCACGCGTGATCGGAGAGGCCCGGTGAGACAGCCACGCGACTTGGCGAAACGCATGGCCGGGCGCCGACGCGCCAGGCCGACGGACGGCTACAAGCGTGTGACCTTCACGCTGCCGCGCTCGCAGGCGCGCGAAAAGGCACGCGAAATGCTCGCCCGCTATCCGCGCGCCGCCTACATGACGGAAATCGAGAGCTGGTCGGTACTGCCGGACGACATCATCGAGTTCACGATGCGCCGCCTGCCCAGCGCCGACTGACCCGCGCCGGCCGCGGCGCGGGACCGGCGCCGTCCGCGGATCAGG
>JAVBUK010000209.1:0-6833 GCA_031555345.1 Xanthobacteraceae bacterium
GACCGTGCCGATCACCCTCTTGAGGGTCCGCAGGTCGGTGATGGTGACGTGGGCGCCCGCCCGCATGAGGTCGTCCCGCAGCTGCGGCGTCGCATGGCTTCCACCCGCGAAGCCGATCGCCTTCATGCCGGCCGCGACCGCGGCCTGGATGCCGTCCGTCGAATCCTCGACCACGACGCAGTCGGCGGGTTCGACCCGCATCCGCGCCGCCACATACAGGAACAGATCGGGCGCCGGCTTGTCGTTGCGGACATCATTGCCGGAGAACAGGCGCGTTCCGAAGTACGGCAGCAGGTCGGCGATTTCCAGGCTGGTTCGAACACGCTCGAGCGTCGCCGACGAGGCGACGCATTTGGGCCCGCGCAACCAGCTCAACGCACAGGCCGCGTGCGGCGTGGCGCGCAGCTCGGCGCGAAAGCGTCGCAGGGTGGCGGTGGTCAGGACGGTGTCGAAGCCGATCGGCAGTTTTCGACGGGTGGCCGCTTCCACGACCGAGATCATGTCGCCGACGCGGCGCCCGGTGAAGAACCGCTCGATCAGCTCCGCCGGCATCTCGAGGCCGACGCGGGCAAACTCTTCCTCGGCGACCGACGCCACGATGGTCTCGCTGTCGACCAGGACGCCGTTGCAATCGAAAATGACCACGTGGCTCTCCGAGATTTCCGCAGGCTTCCCGGCGGGTGGTCGACGCAGTCGCGACGCGTCCGGTGACGATACCGCGATCGCCGCGCCGACGAACCGGCGTCGCCGCGAAAACGCCCGCACCGGTGACCTTAGCTGTGCAGAACTGTCGCGACCGCAATCGGCGATTGCGCGCGGCGGCATTTGCGCCGTCGATTCAACCAGTTCGCGTTTCTCGGAGGGTGGTGTCGTCCCCCCCGCCGCGCCAGACCAAGCCCGGCCGGACCGTGGGGCCGAATCAGCCGTCGCGATCGGTGCCGGGCGGATCAGTTCAGCTTGGCTTTCAGGTCGCTGATTCCCTGCGCGATCAGCGCGTCGCCGGCTTCGCCCTTGACGCTCTGCGCCAGGATCTTCTGTGCCGCGGCGACCGCCGCGTCGGCCGCGGCCGCGCGCACGTCGGCGAGCGCCTGCGCCTCCGCCTGGCCGATCTTGGTCTCGGCCATCCTGGTGCGTCGGGCGACGAATTCCTCGATCCGGGCGGTGGCGTCCGCCCGCAGCCGTTCGCCTTCGCGTCGGGCGTCGAGGATGATGGTTTCCGCCTCCTTCTCGGCGTCGTGCTGCTTGCGGCGATACTCCGCCAGCAGGGCCTGGGCCTCGTCGCGCAGGCGGCGCGCGTCGTCGAGCTCGGCCTTGACGCGTTCGACACGGCCGTCGAGCGCCCGGACGATCAGCGCCGGCACGCCGTAGTAGACCGCGATGGCGACGAAGATCAGGAAGGCGGCGGCGACCCAGAATTCGGCTTCGAACAGCACGGTTGATCCTCAGCGCTTGAGCACGTCCTCGACCGCTTCGGCCACCGCCTGCTCGGGCGGTGCGACGCCGATCAGCCGCCGCACGATGGCGGCCGCCGATTCCTCGGCGATCGAACGAACATTGGACATCGCCGCCGCCTTGGTGGCGGCGATCGTCTTGTCCGCCTCGACGAGGCGGACGTGTAGCTGTTCCTCGAGCGTCTTGCGGCTGTTGTCGCTCTCGGCGACAATCTGGTCGCGTATCTCCGCCGCGATCGCCTGCGCCCGGGTGCGGGCGTCGGCCCGGGCGCCCTGGTAGGCGGTGATCGCCGATTCCGATTCGGTCTTCATCCGGCTGGCCTCGGCCAGGTCGTCGGAGATCCGCGTGCGGCGCGCCGTCAGGATCGCTTCCATGCGCGGCAGCGCCACGCGCGACATCAGCGCGTACAGCAGGACGAAGGCGATGGCGAGCCAGACCACCTGCGACACGTAGGTGGTCGAGTCGAACGGCGGAAACCCGCCGCCGTGACCGCCGGGCGCCTCGGTGTGTGCATTGGTCGTCAACGCACTCGTATCACGGGCCATCGGCCCCTCCATCCAGTCGGCGCGGCGCAGGCGGGGGCGGCCCCCGCCGCGGACGTGACGTCATCAGACCACGAACAGCAGCAACAGGGCGATCAGCAGCGAGAAGATGCCGAGCGCCTCGGTCACCGCGAAGCCGAAGATCAGGCGGGCGAACTGACCGTCGGCCGCCGACGGATTGCGCAGCGCGCCGGCCAGATAGGGGCCGAAGATGTTGCTCAGGCCGATCGCCACCATGCCCATGCCGAGGCAGGCGAGGCCGGCACCGATGTACTTCGCTGCAACCGGATCCATGATCTGAAACTCCTCTAGGTCGTCAGGGTGTCTGCGGATGACGCAAGGCGGAACATCCGGGCCGGTCAGTGGCCCGGATGCAGCGCATCTTTGAGATACGTACAGGTGAGGATGGCGAACACGTAGGCCTGCAGGACGGCGATCAGGATCTCGAGCGCGGTCAGCGCCACCACCATCGCCAGCGGCAGGATCGCCAGCGGCTTGAGCACGATCCCGGCGCCGAGCAGCGAGCCGACGAACCCGGCGAACACCTTCAGGGTGATGTGGCCGGCCAGCATGTTGGCGAACAGGCGGATCGAGTGCGAGATCGGACGCGACAGGAACGAGATGATTTCGATCGCGACCACCAGCGGCAGCACGTAGATCGGCACCCCCTGCGGGAGGAACAGCTGCAGGAAGTGCGATCCATGGCGCACGAAGCCGTAGATCGTCACGGTGAGGAACACCAGCATCGCCAGCGCGAAGGTGACGACGATGTGGCTGGTCACGGTGAACCCCAGCGGGATCATGCCGAACAGGTTCGCGAACAGGACGAAGATGAACAGCGAGAACACCAGCGGGAAGAACTTCATCGCATCCGGGCCGGCACTGTCGGTCAGCATGTCGGCGACGAATTCGTGGATCGCCTCCGCGGCGGTCTGGAGCCGGCCGGGGACCAGCGATTGCGTGCGGGTCGACGCCAGCATGAACAGCGTCACCAGCGCCACCGTCGCCAGCATGAAGGCCGCCGAGTTCGTGAACGCAATGCTGGTGTCGCCGAACTTGGCGATCGTGAACAGATTGACGATCTGGAACTGATGGATCGGATCCATGACCGGAACGGTCCCTTCATTTCACCCGGCCAACACGACGAACAGTCCCGTCAGGTTCCGCGATCGCCTGGCCCGCTTGCAAGTCCCGCCGCCCGCATGACGTTGACGATTCCGGCGGCGAAGCCGAGCAACACGAATACAACCAGCCCCAACGGCGAGACCCCCAGCAGCCGGTCGACCAGCCAGCCGAGGCCGGCACCGACCAGGACCGCGGCGACCAGCTCGGCGGAGAGCCGCAGGCCGCGCGCCATGGCCGAGGCGTCGGCGCGCGAAGATGCGCCGGACGATGCCCGGGTTTTTCCGTCCGCCTGCTCGCGGGCGAGCCGGTCGGCCAGATGCCGTAGTCTCGCGGAGAGAGCGACCTCGTCGGATGGCCGGTCCTCTTTGCCGTGTTCGCGTGCGTCGCCATTCATCGCTCGACACCCGCGTCCGCCGGCAGATCGGCCGTCCCGCCCCTCCAAGCCGCGCGGACCATACTGATTGGGTATAGGCGAGTCAAGAATCGCAAGACCTGGATCAAATATCTGACAATGCACACGAAACATCCGGTTCCTGCAGGCCTCCCCGGGGTCCGTCCTCAGTCCTGTTCGACCGATGGGGGGCGGCCGGCGAAACCGGCTGGTGTCCTCGCCGTTCTTTCCGGGAGAACAGGACGATGCCGTTCGCACGGCAGCGCTGCTCCGGCGGCGGCGTTCGACCAGGACGGGTAAAAATGCGACAATCCCGGGCGTTTCGTTCACCAATTCGGTACCGACGCGAACCAAGGGGCATCACCATGGCCCGGATCCCGGCAATTCTCCTGGCGCTGACCTTGCCTGCGACCACCGCACTCGGCCAGACCGACGTTCCGGCGGCCGATCGTGACCGCTACCAGCTCACCCGGGTCGAGGGTGGCTATCTGCGGCTCGACCTGCGGTCCGGCCAGGTGTCCTTTTGCAGTCGGCGGGAGACTGGGTGGTCGTGCCTGACGTCGGCGGACGATCGCGCGGCGCTCGAACAGGAAATCGGCCGGCTTCAGAACGAGAACGTGACCCTGAAACGGGAATTGCTCGCGCGCGGCCTGCCGTTGCCCGGCGGCCTCGGACCCGCCGAGCCCGGCGCCAAAGGAAGCGAGCAGGGAAGCGAAAAGGGAAGCGAAGGCAGTCTCGAACCGCCCAGCCATGCCGAGATCGACCGCATGATGTCGACGGTCGAACGGATCTGGCGCCGGTTGCTCCAGATGATCGGCCGCTTGCAGAAAGAGACGCTGGAAAAGACCTGAGACCCGCGACCCCTGCGGCGGATCGTCACGCAGGCCCTATAGTCCGACCGGATGTCGCTTGCCGGAGTGCCCGACGTGCCCACCACCACCCTGTCCGCCGTCACCGCAGGGCTGCCCGATCTCCTGGCCTGCGCGACCCTGAGCGTGAAAACCGAGGGCGAGGGTTTTCTCGACGTTACCCGCGAGGTGGCGCGCTTCGTGGCCGAGGCCGGCGGGCGGGACGGTCTGGTGCTCTTGTTCATGCGACACACCTCGGCATCGCTGGTGATCCAGGAAAACGCCGATCCGGACGTGCAAAGCAACCTGACCATGGCCCTGCGGCGCTTGGCCCCCCGGGCTGCGGGCTGGACCCATCGGACCGAGGGGCCGGACGACATGCCGGCGCATGTCAGGGCCATGGTGACCGGCATCTCGCTCCACGTGCCGGTGGTGGCGGGCGCGTTGGCGCTCGGCACCTGGCAGGGCATCTATGTGGCCGAGCATCGGTCCCGGCCGCATCACCGCGAGGTGGCGCTTCGGTTCATCGGCCGCGGCACCGCGTCGCCTGACCGGACATGAGGCGCCTGTTCCGCCCTTCAGGATGCGGTCGAGGACCGCATCACCGGCCCGATGGTCATCTCGCCGCATTCCCCGTCGACCGGCGCAGCCTGAGTGTGCAGGCGGCGGCAATGGCTGCCGCGCCCGCGCTGGCGACGATCGGACCCAGATAGGTCCCGGTGCGATCGAAAACGAATCCGGCCAGGGGTGGGCCGATGAGCGCGGCGATGCCGACACCGGTGTAGAGATAGCCGAGCATGGCGCCGATGTTGCGCGTGCCGAAAAGTTCGGTCGCAACGGCGGGATAGAGCCCGACACAGCCACCATAGGCGGCACCGAAGACGACGGCGAACAACGCGAGCGTCGCGAAATTTCCGGCAATTCCCCAGAGCAGGAACGAGGTGGACACGACGACCGTCAGGATCGCCAGCAGACGCACCGAGCCGATGCGATCGCCGACACCCGCCAGCACGAAGCGTCCGAAAACATTGCCGATTCCGATCAGGCCGATGAGGGCGGTGCCGGCATCGAGCGAAAGCCCGAGATCGCGGGCGGCCGGGACGATGTGAACATAGGGGATGAAGACGCAGAACGAGCTCAGGATCACCACCAGATAGAACCGAGGGAAGTCGGGCTCACGCCACGCCCGCCAGGGGCTGAGCATCGTGCCGGGCGACGCGGTCGAGCCGCTGTCGGTTCGACGACGGCGAATGAGCCTGGCGGCCGGCAGGCCGATGACGGCAATCAGCGCCGCCAGCACCCAAAAACAGCCGCGCCAACCGAGATCAGGAACGAGACGTCCCACGGCGACCGGCAGGACGAGGGTGCCGAGTCCCAGGCCCGCGGTGGCGATGCCGGAGGCGCGTGCGCGCTTGGTGACGAACCAGGATTGGACGGCACCGATCGCAGGGACGTAGGAAAGCCCGATACCAAGGCCGACGCCGATGCCATAGGCGGCATACAGCACGGCGAGCGAGGCGGCCTGGCTGGCCACGACATAGCCCACCGTCATTGCGATGAGGCCCACCGCGATCAGACGGTTGATCGGCCAGCGATCCGCGAGGGGGCCTGCGACGGCTCCGAGGGAGTAGAAAATGAAGGCGGCGATCGAAAAAACCAGCGCGATTTCGCCGCGTGAAGCGCCGAACTCGGTCGACAAGCCGGGAAACAGGGCCGAGAACGCGTAGGCGGAACCAAAGGTTATGGCGGTGATGGCGTGCGCCCCGGCGACCATCCGCCAGCCATGTCGGGAGTCCGGTGTTTCTTCGTCGCGCTGGAGCATCCTTGCCTCGGTCGAACAATCCGCAGCGGCATCCAGCCCGGTGGCACGTCACTTCTTCCGTCGGGGCGGACTCGGGGGACCTGTCGTCGACATCCGGTTGGTCGATCCACTTCGGGGTGAGGCCGACGAACCGACGATTGTGGACCCGAACGTCCGCCTAGTCGAATTGCCGACTGGACAGGTTTACGAGCGACTGCAAAGAGATACCCGCATTCGACGGGTTCGAACCGGACGGCTCGATTCGGCTGCAACCGGCGCGCGTCGAAGACCGCCCCCAAGGGCGGCGTGATCGGGAGCCCGTCAATCGGGAGAGCCCGAAATCGGGAGAGCCAAGGAGGCGCGCATGAACGCGAGTCGTTATCGCGACGTCTATCAGCGGGCGCTGCGTGATCCGGAAGGATTGTGGGGCGAGGCGGCGGCGGCGATCGACTGGTTTCAGCCGCCGGAAAAGGTGTTCGATCCGGACGCCGGCGTCTACGGCCGCTGGTACGTCGGCGGCGTCTGCAACACCTGCCACAACGCGATCGATCGCCATGTCGCGGCCGGCCGCGGCGGTCAGGCGGCCCTGGTCTACGATTCGCCGGTGACCGGGGCAAACCGCACCCTGACCTATTCGGAAATGCTCGCCGAGGTCGGGACCTTTGCGGCGGTGT
>JAVBUK010000279.1:0-5526 GCA_031555345.1 Xanthobacteraceae bacterium
GTGCGTTCGTGCTGGATCGATCGGCCGAAACCAGCGCTTCGTTCGCCAGTGCGGTGGCGCCGACGGTCCGATCGCGGTTGCGGCGCGCGCTTATTGCACCGTCATATCCGAAACCACACTAGCATCTCGGCGTTGGCGGTGTCCCGGGTTCCGACGTTCGTCCGGAGCGGACCGCAAACGAACCGAACGTCGGAACCGGGACACCAGCGGGGGGAAACCAGGGGCCGGAAGGCGGCCCCCGCATGGACGGTCAGCGCGGGTCGACCCCGGCCAGGGCCTGGGCGAGGGTGGCGAAGCCGGCGACCGGGACGTCTTCGGCGCGGGCGGTCGCCGCGATGCCGGCCTGCGCCAGCAGCGGCAGCGGATCGGTTCCGAGCGTCTTCAGACTCTGGCGCAGCATCTTGCGGCGCTGGCCGAAGGCGGCCTCGGTGATCCGCTCGAGCAGCCGCAGGTCGCAGGCGAACGGGGCCGGACGCGGCACGAGATGGACGACCGACGAGGTCACTTTCGGCGGCGGCACGAAGGCCGAGGGATGGACGTCGAACATGATCCGCGCCCGGCTGCGCCATTGTGCCAGCACCGAAAGCCGGCCGTAGCTCTTGCTGCCCGGAACGGCGACGATGCGCTCGGCCACCTCGCGCTGGAACATCAGCACCAGCGAATCATACCAGGGCGGCCACGGGTCGACGGTGAGCCACTGCACCAGCAACGCCGTCGCGATGTTGTAGGGAAGATTGGCGACCACCCGTGCCGCACCGGGCCCGAGGCGCCCGCGAGGGTCGAAGGTCAGCGCATCGTCGGCGACGACGTCGAGTCGTCCGGGACGCTGCGCCGCGATGTCGTCGAGGGCGGTGATCGCCCTCGGATCGCGCTCGATCGCGATCACGCGTGCGGCGCCCTCGGCGATCAGCGCCCGGGTCAAGCCGCCCGGGCCCGGTCCGATTTCGACCACGGTGACGCCGTCGAGCGGCCCGCCCGCGCGGGCGATGCGGGCGGTCAGATTGAGATCGAGCAGAAAATTCTGGCCCAGGGATTTTCGGGCGGACAGCCCGTGACGCCGGATGACGTCGCGCAGCGGCGGCAGATCGTCGATCATGGCCGGGAAGTGGCCGCCGCGTCGCCGGCGGCGAGCCGGGCCGCGAGCGTCAGCGCGGCGACCAGGCTCGAAACGTCGGCGCGGCCGCTCCCGGCGATGTCGAATGCGGTGCCGTGATCGGGGGAGGTGCGCACCAACGGCAGTCCCAGCGTCACGTTGACGGCATGGTCGAACGCGAGGGTCTTGATCGGGATCAGCGCCTGGTCGTGATACATGCACAGCGCGGCGTCGTAGGTGGCGCGGGCACCGGGATGGAACAGCGTATCCGCCGGGACCGGGCCACGCGCCGCGATTCCCGCGGCGTGGAGGCGGGCCACCGCGGGGGCGATGATCGCGGCGTCTTCGACGCCCAGCGTGCCGTCCTCGCCGGCGTGCGGGTTGAGGCCGGCGACGGCGAGGCGAGGGCGGGCGATCCCGAAACGGCGGACGAGATCGTCGGCGACGATGCGCCCGGTTTTTTCGATCAGCTCACCGTCGAGCCGGCGTGGCACCTCGACCAGCGGCAGGTGGATGGTGACCGGCACGACCGCCAGTTCCGGCGACCACAGCATCATCACCGGGTGCGATTCGACCCCGGTCGTTTCGAAGGCGAGCCGGGCCAGAAACTCGGTATGGCCGGGTTCGGTGAAGCCGGCGCGGTAGAGCACGTTCTTGGCGACCGGGTTGGTGACGATCGCCGCGGCGAGGCCGGCGAACACGTCGGCGGTCGCCCGACGGATGGCGGCGATCGCCAGTGGGGCGCTGGAGGCGTCGGGGCGACCGGGCGCCGACGTCGCGACCAGTCCCAGGTCGACGACCGGCAGGGCCCGCGAAAACGTCGCAGCGGCGGCGGACGGGTCGGTCACGACGATCGGGATCGGGTGTCCCAACAGGTCGGCGCGGCGTTCCAGACAGCCGGGGTCGCCGAGGACGTAGAACGGCGGAAGCGCGAATTCGGCCCGACGGCGCCAGGCCGCGATGGCGAGGTCCGGGCCGATGCCGGCCGGCTCGCCGAGCGTGAGCGCCAGGGGTTTCGGCACGGGCAGCCTATTTCACCTCGATCATCGCCTGGCGCCGAAGTTCCCGGAGATAGCGCTTCGATACCTGCTGGAACTTCTCCGAGAACAGCTGTTCGCGGACCTGACGTTTGGCGGCGGTTTCGATCGTCGTCGCGCCGCGCCGGCACAGGGCGAATATTTCGACGCCCTGCGCGGTGACCTCCGGGTTGGTGAGGCGGCCGACCGGAATTTCGTCGAGCACCTTGCGCAGAACCTCGGGCAGGTCGGCCGACGTCTTGGTGATCGGCTCGCGCACGACGACGTTGCGAAGGGAGCGGACGAACCGCAGTCCTTCGTCGCAATTGTTGAATCGCGCCCGCAGCGCCTCGGCCTCGCGCTTGCGCGCTTCGATCTCGGTCGCGCTCCGGCCGGCGACCATGAACAGGATCGGCCGCAGCGTGTACTCGAACCCGCTGGCATCGTCCTCCTTGCCGTCGCCGGAACGGCCGGCGAGCGCATCGAGCACGTCCTTGTCGCGGATCTGGAGGCTCTGCTGGAACCGGCCGCGGACGATCTGCTGCCAGGCGAGGTCGGAGCGGATGCGGTCCTTGAGGGTGCCGGCGTGGACGCCGCTCTGCGCCAGGGCCTGGGTCAGCTGCTGCGGCGACATGCGCATGCGCTGGCCCATGGCGGCGAACGCCGAGTCGACGTCCTTGTCGGTGACCTCGAGCTGGTAGCGCTTGAGAACCTGCACCTTGAGCTTGTCGTTGATCAGCTCTTCGACGACCTCCTGGCGCGTCGCCGCCTTGCGGGTGGAGATCATGATGAAGCGGGACCGCTGCTCGACGTCGTAGGTGGTGATCGGTTCGCCGTTGACCATCATCAGGACGCGCTGGGCTTCGGCGGCCGTGCTCAACGTCGCCGCGACGCCCACGACGGCGGCGGCCACAAGCCGGCGCCACCGCACCTGTCTCGTTCCGTTCATGTCCATCGTCGTGCTCCTGCTGACCGGATCCTGTCGTTCACATGCCGCCCGCGCGATCGCGTCGTGATCCGCGCCGCGCTCCTGTGCTGGCGCGCCGCGCGGGCTGGACGAAATACGGATGCCCGCGGATTGCGGCGGTCTGATGCGCGCCGTCAGACGTCGTGCCGGGTGTTCATCGCACCTGCCCGCCGATCGTCCGCAAACTCATCTGCAGCATCACCGTATGGTTGGCCTGGACGTTGTTGCTGTAGGTGTAGTCGGTGATGTAGTTCAGCCCGAAAATGAAGCAGTCGTCGATGTAGCCCAGGCCGACGCGGGTCTGGTCGAACTTGCCGGCCTCGATATCGTAGCGCGCCGCGCCGGACACCACCCAGTTCTGGCTGACCTTGACCGAGGTGTTGGTCAAGAACCCCTGCCGGCGTTCGAGGAAGCCGAGTTGGGGCTGGGCGTCGTAATTGCCGTACATGAACGAGAGGGCCCAGCGATCGAAGTTGGCCCGCGCTTCGATTTCCAGCCGATGCAGCGTGAAATCGGCCTCGTCGAAGCGGAAGCGCGACACCAGTGAGTAGATCGCATTCGGCTGGTACTGCACGCGGGCGACGTAGTCGGAGTTGGTCTTGTCGAGGCCGCTGCCGAGGCCGGTATTGGTGGCGTCGCCGGCCGCGAACGAGTTGGCGCCGAACAACTGGTAGGACTGGCCGAACAGGACGTTGACGTAGCCGCCGCGATTGAACTGCGCGGTGTACTGCAGGCCGACATTGGCGCGGCCGCCGCCCTCGACCCGGTCGTAGCCGGCGAACTTGTCGACCTTGAACAGGTTGGTGTCGTCGAACACCAGGCTCTGCGAATCCTCGTTCGGCAGCTTGCCGATGCTGGGTTCGTTCGGGCGGATGATCACCTGTGCGATCGGCTCGAGCGTCTGGGTACCCCAGGGCTGGATGCTGATGAAGGGGTAGCGGTATTCGAGGCCGACGGTCGGCATCAGCCGGGTGGTGTCGGTATCGCCGGTCTGGATGTAGTTGGAAACGCCCGGCTCGTCCTTGATCGACATGTGGGCGACATCGCCGCGCAGCGAGGCGAACGGCGTGAAGATCTGGCCGAAGCCGTCGACGATCTGCCGACGCCAGGTCGCCTCGGCGGTGAACCGGGTGTAGTCGCCGGGAACGCCGCGCAGCAGGCAGTCCTTGGCGGTCTTGGCGGTGTCGGCCGTCGAGCACGCGCCGGTGGTCACGGCGATCCTGGAGATGGCGTCGAAGTTCGCCTGATCCCGCGACAGGCTGGTCAGGTTGACGTTGTAGGAGAGTTCGCCGCCCAACACCGGCGAGCCGAGCACGTTGGAGTAATTGATGACCGGCAGCACCAGCGGCAGCTGTTTCTGCACGTCGGCTTCGGACAGTCCCTGGTAGTAGATCGTCCGGGCGTCGAAGTAACTGCGCTCGCCGCGGCCGGCGAGGTACAGCTGGCTGGTCGCGTCGGTGCCGTTGTAGAGGTTGGCCGCCAGCGGGTCGGTGGAGCCGACGATCATCGAGCGGACCTTGTAGTCCTGATAGAAGGCCCGATCGGTCATGACGGCCGCGTCCCAGCCCCAGCTCCAGTTCGGCGTGAGGTTGAACCGTCCGATCGACTCGATGTTGCCTCGAAAATCCCGGTATCCCGGAACCTCGGAACCGTCGTTCCGGATGAACTGGTCCTTGTCGAGCTGGTAAATCCCTGCGGCACGGATGTTGTAGAAGCCGTTTTCCAGGCGGTGACGCCACTCCGCCTGCAGCAGCGCGCCCTGCTGGGTGGTGATACGCGGCGAAACGGTGAGGTCGTAGTTGGGCGCCAGCGCAAAGTAGTAGGGGGTCTCGATCCCGAATCCGTAGGTCGTGCTGGTCGAGTAGATCGGCATCAGCCAACCGCTCTTGCGCTTGACCGTCGGGTCGGGCGTCGACAGGTACGGGAAATAGGCGAGGGGAACGCCGAAGAACTCGATCTTGGCGTCCTCGAAATAAAGCATCTTCTCCGTCTGGTTGTGGATGATGCGGGCGGCCTTGACCTGCCACAGCGGCGGCTTCTTCGGGTCTTCCTTGCAGGCCTCGCACGCGGTGTAGACGCCGCTCTGGAACACGGTGTAGTTGCCGGCGCTGCGGCTGGCGCTCGCCGCCGCCATCCGGGTCTGGTCCGCCGTTTCCAGGCGCAGCGAATCGATGAAGCCGTCGCGATAGTCGTCGCTGAGGTCGATCACCTGGCCATAGGTGACCTTGCCGTCCGGTTCGGTCAGACGGGCATTGCCTTCGGCGCGCAGCCGCTTGGTCTTCTGGTCGTAGACGACGCGGTCGGCCTCGACGGTGGCGCCGTTGTAGTAGGCCTGGACGTTGCCGACCGCCGATACCCGCTCGTTGTTGTAGTCGTAATTGATCTCGTTCGCCTGAACGAGCATCTGGCTCTGCTTCTTGTAGGCATCGGGCGGGCGCTTGGTGACGGTC
>JAVBUK010000097.1:0-6042 GCA_031555345.1 Xanthobacteraceae bacterium
CACCGGGTTCGGTGGCGCCCGGCATTTCTAGGGCCGCAAAGGTGAACGAATCCTATCCGGAGAGGTGCGCCGTTCGGGGGTGATGGCTCTTGGCGCGCAAACCCGGCGCATCACGCAAGCCGGCGCGGCAGTCGAGCGACGTTCCCACCCGCCGTACGCGAAGTGGCGGACCAGATCAATCGCAATGCCGCCTCGACCAGCAAGGCCTGCCAGACAGGTCCGGGCCCAGATCGATTCATGCCCAAATAGGCTCGCGCCCGCTCGTGGAGCCACGGATCACCCGCTGGTAAAGCCCACCTTAACCTGCGTTCGGCATGCTCGGCTCGGGCACCAGCTCCGAGGCGCGCATGTACCGGCCCCTTTTGTTTGCAGCTCTGGTCGTGGGTTGCGCGACGGCGGTCTATCTGGAATACGGCGCCGATTTTCGAACGCCGCGCTCTTCGCTGCCAATGCGCGGGGCGCTGGTGACCCACAACAAACCTGTGACCGAACGTTTTGCCGGCGCGGTCGCTGCCCTGAAGGCGAAGTACGGGTCGGACGTCGAGGTCCGGCAAACGCCCTCATACTTCATCGTCCAACGCAATGGTCAGTATGTGGCCTCTCAAACGCCTCCCAGCGTGTTCCACGAGGCGCTGGGAATGACCCAGGTCCGCGCTGATGGGGTGATCAGAACGTTCCCGTTCCACGTCAGTCCCTACGAGTTGCACCACAGTATTCTGCCGAGGGTTGTGCCGATGCTGAAGATGAGCGTTGGACGCGTTTTCGAGGGAGACAACCCTGACTTCGGTCTCGACGACTTTTCGATCGAGCAGTGCCGGATGCTGTCGCCGGCCGAACTCGGACTGGGTCTCGAGAGGCGGCTTCTTCGCTTGGGAAATTCGGCGATCTGCACCAGCGTGTGGAAACGCCCGCCGGTTCGCCGCATGCTGGTCGGAATCGTGGTGGCGGACGGAGGAAGCTGGGTCAGGCTGTTCGCGCGCGGCGCGTGCCGGATTCTGTCGAACGCCTGGCTCAAGAGCAATCGGCGGACATCCGCAACGCAGCCGGACTACCTCGAGTGCCTTCTAGTCGACCGCCCCGACAACCAGCCGTTTGGATCCGGCGTGTCGGCCTTTGCCTACGAGGTCCGCAAGGACGGTTCGCTGGCGACATTCTGGCAGGACCCAGGCGTTCTGCGGACAGCTCCACTGCCGATCAACCCCAACCTCCCGACGTTTCGGCGCGCCGAGGACCGCGACACGCGTTAGTGTTCCGGTGCTGACGTAGGATTCCCACCACGGCGCGGACCTGCGACACCGCGCCGATGGGGAGCATCGAGCGAATTTCGATCAGCAGGGCAGACCGCGACCGGTTGGAGCGGCTGGTGCGGGACCGCAATACACCGCAAAAGGCGGTGTGGCAGGCACCGATCGTGCTGTTGGTGGGCGATGGTGTGGGGGCGGTCGCGATTGCGGCGGTCACGGGTAACAACATGCCGACAGTGCGCCGCCGGCCTCACCGCTACGCTGCCAAGGGGGTGCTGACGCTGGTGGCGCCGATGTCTCGGCGCGATCCGGCGACGAGGCGGCCGGCCTTGTCGAGGACATCGAGCGCGGCCGTCGAAACGATGACGAGGTCGGGCGTTTCGCCCTTGGCGATATGTCGTGATCTCGCCCGCGGCAGCGCGGTCCGGAACAATTCGGCGCTGCGGCCCGGGACCGGGCGATCCTGGCATGGCTGGACTTTTCGCGCGACCTGGATCTTGCCGCCTGGTGTGGTGGATTTGACGTTCCGATCTCTCTTTCGGCGAGCGGAAGGGCCGGCAGAGCGAAACCGTTGTGTCGGGCCGGGGCGTCCGGTCGGGCAGCGAGGATTGGCTGCCGAAGTGCCGCCCTGCGCCCCGGGTGCGCAAAATTTGCCCGGGAGAAATTGCCTGATCGGTCGGTCGCCTATGCAGCATTTGCCCGGAAGCGGTGGTCGACGACCCCGTGTCTGCAAGATCGATGCCGGGACCGGCCGCGGGGACGGCGCCCGAGCGAGACGTTCTGCGGTAAGAAATACAACAGAAAACTATTATGTTGCGACGCCACAAACGTTACGGAAGGTGAATCCGGGGAGGCTTCAGGAGCCGAATACATATGTTCAACAAAGCGTTTATCGCCGAAAATAAAGCATATCTTTATCCTGTTGTTTAAACCGATCTTAGATCATGTCGACGTATGGTCATGCCCAAGTGACGGGGTACAGGGCCCGTCGAACAAACAATTCGAACGACAAAAGAACCAAAGGGCGTCACCCAATGAAACCACTCGTCAAGTCGGCTGATCCCGCAGAACGCGACGCGCGTTTTGACCATGTGCGGCCCACCTATCTCGAAGCCTTGACGCTGGTCGAGCGGTTGCACCGTCGTCTGCTCGACGTCATCAAGGACGAGTTCGATCGACGCGGCCGCGGCGACATCAATTCCGTTCAGGCCCTGTTGCTCTACAACATCGGCGACAAGGAACTGACCGCAGGCGAACTGCGCACGCGTGGCTACTATCTGGGGTCGAACGTCTCCTACAATCTGAAGAAGCTGGTCGAAATCGGCTTCCTCGACCACCAGCGATCGCGGGTCGACCGGCGGTCGGTCCGCATCAAGTTGACCGACAAGGGACGCGAGGTGCGCGACATCGTCGAGGGGCTCTACCAGAAGCACGTCCGCACGGTCGAGCAGGTCGGCGGTATCAATGCCGAGGAATTCCAGACCCTGAACAAGGCGCTGCATCGGCTCGAGCGGTTTTGGACTGACCAGATCCTGTATCGACTGTAACCAGCTGCCTCCGACGTCTTTTGCGAAGCCCCGGCCTGCCTGCCGGGGCTTTTCGTTATGGGGCGGTCACAAATCCGCCGCCTCGTCATCCTAATCGCGCGGTGCGCCCCTTCGGGCGGTTTGCGGCTATTTGCAGCACCCACTTACGAAAGCGGATTGCACGCGAGCGCCCTCCTGGGATAGGTCGCTGGGTGAGGGCATGGCGGATTCCGAGTCGGAGTTGGCATGACGGGGCCAGTGAGCCGGCGCAGTTTTGTGCGCGCAATGGGAGCTGCAGGCGCGGCGGCGTGCCTGACCGGCCGCGCCGCGGCGGCCGACGATCGGCTGCTGCAGATGCTGATTGAGCAGAGCCAGAACGCCGATTTCGGTCAGAACTACGATTCGGCCTCGCGGACCATCAAGATGCCCAAGGCCTCGCTGCCGACGCTCGGGCCTTCGACGGCGCAAACGACCGAGCAGGCGGTCGGGCGGTACGAGGATATCGTTGCGCGTGGCGGTTGGGTCCAGGTCCCCACGGTCGAGCGGTTGCGGCTCGGCAACCGCCACCCGGGCGTGCGGGCATTGCGCCAGCGGCTCGCGGCGTCCGGCGACCTCGACCCCGGCGCCGGGGTCACCAATGTATTCGATTCCTATGTCGAGGCGGCGGTGAAGCGTTTCCAGGCTCGCCATGGGCTCGCGGTCGACGGAATCGTGCGCGGCGCCACCTTCAACGCCCTCAACGTGCCGGCGACGGTGCGGCTCAACCAACTGCGCATCAATGTGGTTCGCCTGCGCGCCATGGGCGGCTATCTCGGCCAGCGTTTCGTGGTGTGCAACATTCCTGCCGCCCAGATCGAGGCGATCGAGGGCTCGACGGTGGTGTCGCGCCACGTCGGCGTGTTCGGCAAGCCCGATCGCCCGTCGCCCGACATCAACAGCCGGATCGTCGAGATCAACTTCAATCCGTTTTGGACGGTGCCGGTGTCGATCGTGCGCAAGGACCTGATCCCGCGGATGCAGGCGGAGCCGGACTACCTCGCCAACAACCACATCCGCATCTTCGACCAGCGCGGCGCCGAACTCATGCCGCAGCAGGTCAACTGGTATTCCGAAGAGGCCGTGAACTACCGGTTCAAACAGGATCCCGGCGATTTCAATTCGCTCGGATCCATCCGCATCAACTTTCCGAGCGCGCACGGCGTCTACATGCACGACACGCCGTCGAAAGGCCTGTTCGGCGAGAACTTCCGCTTTCACTCCTCCGGCTGCGTGCGGGTGCAGAACGTGCGTGAGCTGGTGAATTGGCTGTTGACCGAGACGCCGGGCTGGTCGCGCCAGGAGGTCGACCAGGTGATCAAGTCGGGTGAGCGCAGGGACGCGCGCCTGCGCGTTCCGGTTCCGCTCTACTGGGTCTACGTGACCGGCTGGGCGACGCCCGACGGCGTCGTGCAATTCCGCGACGACATCTACGGGCGCGACGTCTGATCCCGAATCCGGGTGATGGTTGTTTACTATGAGGGTTGCGGGACGCGCGGCTTCGCCGCGCTCATCGGGTCGGCCCGGATATCGCCGAGCCCGTGGCGTCGGAGGCGACGATGAGCTGTGCAGAAGAACGCGCGATCGAGCGCGAGGTCTATTTCGAATTCACGGCGGTGGGAGCCGCCGCCAAGGTCACCGCCATCGATGCTGTCACTGGTATCGAGGTGTGCGTGGTCGGTCCGGCGCGTGCGGCCCGGTTCGATCTGCAGCGGCTCGCTCTGGCCAAGCTCAATGCGCGGCTGGCGCGTGGCAGCGCGCCATAAAGCCGGCTCACCGGGGCGTGCGGGTCCGCCCTGGCTTCGGTCGAACGCCGAGGCCGGCCGGCCACCAGTTGTCGAAGGGGCCGCAACATCTTGAGGCATTAACGGAACTGGCGCGCCACTCCTTGGCGCTGCGAAAGCGATGTGCTAATCGCGGAACCTGTTCGTTTGCCGCCTTGCATCGCAAGGGCGGGAATCGTTGGCGTCGTGTCAGTGGCACCAGGAGACCGTCATGCCCGCATCCCAGGACCCGTCCGTCGATCCGCTGTCGCGCCTGTTTACGGCGCCGCTCGCCGAGAGCGATCCACAGATCGCCGGGGCCATCCGACAGGAACTCGGCCGCCAGCGCGACGAGATCGAGCTGATCGCGTCGGAAAACATCGTCAGCCGTGCGGTGCTGGAAGCCCAGGGCTCGGTGCTGACCAACAAGTATGCCGAGGGTCTGCCGGGCAAGCGCTACTATGGCGGTTGCCAATACGTGGACATTGTTGAAACGCTGGCGATCGAACGGGTCACCAAGCTGTTCGGATGTGCCTTCGCCAACGTCCAGCCGCATTCCGGCGCCTCGGCCAACGCGGTGGCCTTCATGGCCCTGATGCAGCCCGGCGACACCTTCATGGGGCTCAATCTCGCCGCTGGTGGCCACCTGAGCCACGGTTCGCCGGTCAACATGTCGGGAAAGTGGTTCAAAGTCGTGTCCTATGGGGTGGACCGCGACACCCACACGATCAACCTCGATGAGGTGCGCCGGCTTGCCCACCAGCACAAACCGAAGGTGATCATCGCCGGCGGCTCGGCCTATCCGCGGATCATCGACTTCGCCGGCTTCCGCGCGGTGGCGGACGAGGTCGGTGCCTTCCTGATGGTCGACATGGCGCATTTCGCCGGCCTGGTCGCCGGTGGGGCGCATCCGAGCCCGTTTCCCCACGCGCATGTCGTCACCACCACCACCCACAAGACGTTGCGCGGCCCGCGCGGCGGCGTGGTGCTGTCCAACGATCCGGACCTCGCCAAGAAGATCAATTCCGCGGTGTTTCCCGGGCTGCAGGGCGGGCCATTGATGCATGTCATTGCCGCCAAGGCGGTGGCGTTCGGCGAGGCGCTGCAGCCGTCCTTCAAGACCTATGTCCGGAACATCGTGGCGAATGCCCACGTTCTGGCCGATACGCTTGAGGCCAAGGGGTTCGACATCGTGTCCGGCGGCACCGATACCCACCTGATGCTGGTCGACCTTCGGCCGAAACGACTGACCGGCAAGGTGTCCGAGGCGGCGCTCGGCCGCGCCCACATCACCTGCAACAAGAACGGCATTCCGTTCGACCCGGAAAAGCCCACCGTCACCTCCGGCATCCGGCTCGGGACGCCGGCTGGCACCACCCGCGGGTTCGGGATCGCCGAGTTCCGCCAGGTCGGCGACATGATTGCCGAGGTGCTGGACGTGCTGTCGCAAAAGGGCGTGGAGGAGGACTCGCT
>JAVBUK010000338.1:0-3052 GCA_031555345.1 Xanthobacteraceae bacterium
TGCACGGCACCGCCGACGAGGTGGTGTCATTCGCCCACGCCCGCGCGCTCGCCGCCCGCGTTCCCGGCACCGAACTGGTCGCCATCGACGGCGGCGAGCACCTTTGCGTGTTCAGCCACCGCCAGCACATACGGGCGCGTCTGGCCGCTTTTCTGGCCGAGAACGGGTTGGCGCAACGCGGGTGAACTGTTTCGGCGTCGAGGCTGTTCCTCTTCCGGCGGCCCGGTAACGGGCGGACGTTCGGCTCGACGGCCCCTCGAGCGGATCTCCTCATACCTGCGAGATCCGGCCCCCCCGGTCGCCACTCGATACCTTGTTTGCATACCGACGATTGCGATCTCGGTGGCGGAACCTTGCCGGTGCGGAAGGTGTCGCTCCGGAAGGCGTTGTTTGTTATGGCTGGTCGTCTTCTGCCACACGGGGCCATCATGACGATGATATCGAGACGAACTTTCGGAGCCGGACTGGTATTGTTGGCCGGCGGTGCCGCGCAGGCACAGAGCTATCCGGTGCGGCCGATCAAATGGGTGGTGCCGTGGGCGGCGGGCGGATCGACCGACGTTCTGGCGCGGATCATCGCTCACGGCGCCGGCAGCGCCATCGGCCAGTCGATTGTGATCGAAAACCGCGCCGGCGCCACCGGCACCATCGGCCATGCCGCCGTGGCGATGTCGGCGCCCGATGGCTACACGTGGCTGCTCGGCACCAACAGCACGTTCGGCATCGCGCCGCATCTGCTGCCGTCGATTCCCTACAATCACGACGCGACCTTCGACCCGGTGATGCTGGTCGCAGCGACGCCGTTGGTGTTGTGTGCAAACAAGGCGTTCAAGCCGCAGTCAGTCGGCGAGATCATCTCCGCCGCCAAGCACGATCCCGGCGTCATCGCCGTGGGGTCCGGCGGCGTCGGCACCACCAGTCATCTGGCGGCGGAATTCCTGATGAGTGCCACCGGGATCCGGCTCACCCACGTGCCCTACCGCGGCGGCGGTCCGAATTCGCAAGGGCTGGTCGGCGGCGAGATCTCGCTCGCGTTTCTCGATCTGGCCGTCGCCGACCCGCTGGTGCAGTCGGGCTTCATTCGCGTTCTGGCGACCACCGGCAGCAAGCGCTCGCAACTCTTCGCCGCCGCGCCGACCATGGCGGAGGCGGGCGTCGCCGGCTACGAGGTCGTCACCAGCTACAGCCTGTTCGCTCCCAAGGGCGTGCCGGAGGCGATCCGGACCGCCATGAACAAAGCCATCCGCACGGCCCTTGGAGACCCGTCATTGGGAGAGAAATTCAAGGCGAGCGGCACCGAGATCGTCGCCGGCGGTCCCGCCGATCTCGCCCGTCACGTCAAGGACGAGTACGACCGATGGGGAACGGTCATCCGCGAACGCAAGATCAAGCTCTGAGGGTCGCCGTGACCAATCGTATCGGCATCATCGGCGCCGGCGCGATGGGCCTCGGAGCCGCCGCGCTTCTGGCGCAACAGGACCGCGAGGTCCGGGTCTGGTCGCCGCGTCGACGGCTGCCGGTCGACGACCGGGGCCGCTTCGCCATCCGCACCCACGGGGCCTTCGCCGCCACGGTTGCGGTCGACAGCGTCGCGGCGCCGGAGGATCTCGCCGACTGCACGACGCTGCTGATCGCGGTGCCGGCCACGGCCTATGCGGATGTCCTGCCGCGCGTCGCGGCGTCGACGGGCCGCGGCCAGCACATCATCGTCGGCGGCGCGCTGTCGTTCGCGCCGCTGGGGCTGCACGAGGCCCTGACGCGGCGCGGCATCGATGCCTTGGTCTCCGGCTGGGGCACGACGCTGACCACCGGCCGCATCGAACCCGACGGTCGTGTCGAGATCGGAACGTTGCGCGGCGCTTTTCCGATGGCGGCCGTGCCGGCCTCGCGGACCGGTGAAGCGCTGGCGGGCGCCGGCGCGGTGTTCGGCCGTGCCTTCGAGCCGGCGACGTCGATCCTCGAAATCACGCTGTCAAACATCAATCCGGTCGCCCATGCCGGCCAGGTGCTCGCCAATCTGTCGCGGATCGAGCGCCGGGAACCCTGGCAGTTGTTCGCCTGCTTCACCCCGGCGGCAACCCGCATCGTCGAATCCATCGACCGCGAACGTCGTGCGATCGCCGCGGCCTTCGGCCTCACGGTGCGCTCGCTCGCCGAGCATTATCGCCGCTCCTATCACGTCGACGGCGAAGATGTCGCGACCATCGCCGCCGCCATCCACGCCGCCGGCCGTGGCGTCGCGGGCCCGGTGCGTCTCGACCATCGCTACGTGCTCGAGGACGTGCCGTTCGGCCTGGTCGCCTACGAAATGCTGGCGACCATCGCCGGGGTCGCCACGCCGGCGCTGACCGCCGCCATCACCTTGATGAATGCCGCCTATGCGCGCGACTTCCGTCGCGACAATCCGCTTCTGCCACAGCTTTTCCCGCCGACGACATTGCCGTCGGCAGTGAAAGCGCGCTGCCAATAGCCTCATCGCTGCCGCGCCGGCACTGCCAGCGTCCACCCGAGGGCCGACGCCACCATCAGGAAGCCGAGACCGTAGAATGCGGGCACCAGTCCGGTGAAGTGGGCGGCATAGCCGATCAGAGCCGGACCCGCCAGGACACCCAGATAGCCGAGAATGCTGGCGGCAGCGATGGCATGGGCTGGCGGCATGACCGTTTGGCGCCCCGCCAGGGTGAACAGGATCGGCACGACGTTTCCGACCGCCAGGCCGGCGATGGCGATGCCCGCCAGCACCATCGGCAAGGGCTGAAAAAACGCTGCCAGCGAGAAACCCAGTCCGGTCACCGACAGGCCGAGCAGGAGGGTCAGGCGCTCGCCGACCCGGGCGACCACACGGTCGCCGATCAGCCGGCTGATGGTCATGGTGACGGCGAACACCGTATAGGCTGCACCGGAATGGGCGACCTCGACGTGCTTGATCTGGGTCAGGAGCAATGCGCCCCAATCGAGCATCGCGCCCTCGACCAGGAACGTGATCAGGGCGAGAACGCCGATCACGACGACAATCCCGTGCGGCAACACCAGCAGCGAATGATCGCCGGTC
>JAVBUK010000108.1:0-9644 GCA_031555345.1 Xanthobacteraceae bacterium
CGGCGGCGGGTCGGCCGGCCAGCCGCGCCAGGCCGCTGCCGTCACCAGCGCGGTGATCACCGCATAGCCGAGCCAGGTCTCGGTGAGGCCCCAGGACAACAGGATGGGCGTCATCGTGCCGGAGGCCGCGATGCCCATGCCGACGCCGGTGAAGATCAGCCCGCTGGCGAGCCCGCGCCGGCGCGGCGGCGCCAGCCGCAGCGCGCTCGGCGCCGCCAGCACCATCAGGCCGCCGCCGGTCGCGCCCGAGACGAAGCGCCAGACGAAGAACCAGCCAAACGGCGCCGGGGCGGCGCAGCACAGGAAGCTCGCCGCCGTGAGGGCCATCAGCGCGCGCGCGGCAATTCGCGTGGATACCAGCGCGGCCAGCCGCTGGCCGGTCAGCGCGCCCGCCAGATAGCCCGCCAAGTTGGCGGCGCCCAGATAGGCAGCCTGTTCGGGAGAAAACCAGTGTGCCGAGATCAGCGCGGGGATCAGCGGCGTGTAGGCGAAGCGGGCGAGTCCGATCCCCACGAACATCGCCGCCAGGGCCGCGAACGTCGCGCCCCGGAAACCCGGATCCGAGGCTGTGCCTGTTGGTGCTGGCATGGGGTTTCCCGCTCCGCGCTCGGCTCGAGCGATGCTCGGCCTCAGCGTTCGAGCAGCAGCTCGCGCGCCCGCTGGTACAGCGTCGCGGCGGTCTCCACGGCGAAACGCATCCGATCGCGCGCGCGCCGGTTGAGGCCGCGCACCAGCACCGCATGGCCGGCCGGCAGACCGTGCTTGAGATCGTGGATCTGTTGCGTCAGCACGAGATCGAGCAGGATGTCGTGAGCCTCGGCGAGCGCGTCGAGGTCGTCCGCGCCGCCGATCTCGGCCGACTTGATCGCCGCCAGCCGGTCGGGGGTCGAGCGATCGAGCACATGATGGCGGACCGCGAGGGCGCGTGCCGCAGCCACGATCGGCGCGATCCCGGCCCTCTCCAGGTCGACACGGCCCTGATCGATCTTGATCGCGCCGGAAATGGTGAGCCCCGTCTCGGGCGCGTCGGTGGCGTCGGCCAGGAGGGTGGCAAAAAGGATCTGGTCCCTGGCCGCCGCGAACGCCTGTGAGCGGACGAGGTTGGCGAGGCCGCCGTCGCCGTGAATGCCGCGCAGGTCGAAGAACGGACCGACGGTTCTGAGGTCCTGGACGTTGGAAGCGGCGATCCAGCGGTCGATCCGCGTCCGCCAGGTTGCAACCGAGCCGCGCCAATTCGGGTTTTTCGCCATCAGGCTGTCGCGGCCGGCGGGGACCCCCGCCGCGTCGAGAATCTCCGCCAAATGGACGGCATACCGCTCGAACCAGCGATCCTCCTCGCCCCCCGGGTCGCCTGCCGCGAAGATCAGCGCGTGCGCCTGCCGGCTGGTGAGCAGCGTCTCGCCGCGGCCGGCCTCGCCGAGCACGGCGAGTGCGAACCTGCAGGGCGGACCGCCATGTCCGCTCGCGGACATGCGGGCCTCGGCGATCTCCGCGGCTTGGCGGGTCACCGCCCCGAGCTCGCGTGAGATCACCGCGGCGATGTCGCGCGCCGGAACATCGTCCGCCGCCAGCGCAGCCGCCACCTGTGAGGACTTGGCCCACGCGACCGCCAGACCGGAAGCGGTATGGGTGTGGTCGATTTCGTCGCCGAGCGAGATGCCGCCGCTCGCGCGCAGGCACAGCACGTCGCGCGCCGACACCGCGCCGACGATCTCGCCGGTTTCATCGATCACACCGAGGTGGCGCACCTGCAAGCGGTCCATCCGCCCGATGGCGCGATACACGAAGGCGTCGACCGGAACGGTCGCGAGCGGCGCGTTCATCAATCGCCGAATTGGCAGTTCGAGTGCGGCGGCGCCCTGCTGTGCGACCGCCCGCAGGATGTCGCGCTCGGTGAGGATCCCGATATTGGCGGCTCCGGTCCCGTCGTCGGGCGGGGCGGCGCAGTGGACGAACACCGACGAAACGCGCACCTGCATCATGTGCGCGAGCGCGACTCCGATCGACACGTCATCGGCCATGAATTCGGCCGGGGCGCGCATGACCTCGCCGATGCGGTGACGGTAGGCGTAACTGTCGATGCGTCGCAGCGCGTGCTCGGCATCGAGCCCGCTCGGAACCTCCGCCGGCTCGATCCAGCCGGCCCGGTGAAGCTCCTCCAGTACGGCGGTCAGGGCCGAGTGGGCGCGCTCGGCGTCGCCCAGCGTGCGGATGCCGCCCTCGCGCAGCCGCGACAGCAACGCCAGAAAGATGTGCGCGCACGCCAGTACGTCGCCCCGCGCGGTGTGGCGACCGTTGATTTCGACGTTGAGCCAGGCCCCGAGATTGTCGAGCGAAAAACCGGCCAGGTTCGGCTCGGCCACCTCGGCGAGCAGCCGCGTATCGAGGGTGCGCGGGCGTTTCCACGCCAATCCGGCCCGCTTGCACTCGCGTTTCAGCACGGCGAGATCGAAACCGATGGCGTGTCCGATGACGATCGCGCCGTCGAGGAGTGCGGCGAGGTCCGGCCAGACGTCGGCGAAGGGCGGCGCGTCGGCGACCGCGTCGTCGTCGATTCCGTGGGTCTGGGTGGAAAGTGCCGGAATGGCGTTGCCGGGGTGAACCAGACGGCGGAATGCGGTCGCCTCCTGCAGGCGGCCGTTGAAGATCCGCACCGCTGCGATCTCGACGATCCAGGCCTCGCGCGGGTCGAGGCTGGTGGTCTCGCAATGGATCACGACCGCGTCGAGAGCGATGAGCGGCGTATCGCTGCTGAGAACAGTCATCGCAGACGGACTCCGGCCGGGTGTGGCGCGTGGACTAGCATCATAGAGCTGCTGGTGTTCTTTCGGTTCCGACGTCGGTACCGCACGGGCTGCAAACGGAAACGAACGTCGGAACCGGGACACCAGAATGATGTCCATACGCCGATAGCGTTCAGGCGTCGTATTCGGACCTTTGCGGACCCACGAAAGTGTAAACGCGCGGGTGCCGACGGAAGTGTGATTCATGACCCCCTATCCGACGAAAGTCGAAATGGGTGGCCCCAGAATTGAAAAGTCGACGCGCCGACACGCCAAAGAGGTGCGAGCATGGGCTTCGACCGATCTCGCTGTGGCGTCCAAACACCAGTGAGGGGCGCGCGGCGATCCCCGGTTGTGACGCGCAGTCCGTCACGCCCGCGGCTCGGCCGAATCGGACCCCGGGTGGTGGATTTGATGTTCCGATCACGCTTGCGGCGCGAACTGGTCCAGCGCTTCCATGGCGTGATTGGCGTACATCACCGAGGGCCCGGCGCCCATGTAGATCGCCATCGACAGCACATCGACGATTTCCTCGCGCGTGGCGCCTTGCTCCAGAGCGGCTTTGACGTGGAACGCGATGCAGTCGTCACAGCGCACCGCAACGCCGATGCCCAGCGCCACCAATTCCTTGGTCTTGGTGTCGAGGGCCTTGGGTTGCAGCGCCGTCTGGGCGAGCCCGGCAAACGCCTTCATGATGTCGGGTGCGCCGGCGCGCAGCTTCCTCAGGGAGCCGCTGAGTTCCTTTGCCATTTCGGGCCAATTGGGTCGCATAACCTACCTCCAGGCGTGCGGCCGGCGACGCGGCGCCGGCGGATGTTGCCGGGATAGACCGGGATCGGCCCGGAGGAATTGAGGCGGGTCAAGCCGATTCGACACGACGTGCGAATCATCGCGGCGACCGCGGACGCGCGCCGGTCGGCGACACGGTACCGACGTCCACGCACGGGATGTCGGGGGAACCCACACGGGTCATCATGGCGTCGATACAACCGACGGCGACGATCCCGCGGCGCGACGGTTTTCGTCGTGGGCATCCGGGCGGCGGGCCGAGGGCCGAATGCCCACCTGCCGTGAGCCGGACGGGTGGCCCGGATGCGTCCTGTCCTGTAGGTTGCCGCTGGCCGCCGGGTGGTGGCACGAAGTCTCACAGATCGGCCCGAGAACCCATGACCCGACATCAGATGACGGACCTGAAGATCAACGGTGAGCGCTTGTGGGCCGACCTGATGGAAACCGCGGCGATCGGCGGCACCCCCCAGGGCGGGGTCGGTCGCCTCGCCCTGAGCGAGGCCGACGCCAAAGTGCGGGCGTGGTTTCGGGCCCGTGCCGAGAGTCTCGGCTGCACGGTGGCGGTCGACCGCATGGGAACGATGTTCGCCCGCCGGGCAGGCCGACGCGATATGCCGCCGATCGCCATCGGCAGCCATCTCGACACCCAGCCGACCGGTGGCAAGTTCGACGGTATTCTCGGCGTCCTCGGCGCCCTCGAGGCGCTGCGCACGCTGGTGGAGGGCGGTTATCAAACCTTCGCACCGATCGAGGTGGTGGACTGGACCAACGAGGAGGGCGCGCGTTTCTCGCCGATGATGATGGCGTCGGGGGTGTTCGCCGGCATTTTCGACACCGAATGGGCCATCGCGCGGCGTGACCGCGCGGGCACCAGCGTCGGCGAGGCGTTGGCGGCGATCGGCTGCCGCGGCACCGAACCGTGCGGGCATCCGCTGTCGGCCTATTTCGAGCTGCACATCGAACAGGGGCCGGTTCTCGAGCGGGAAGGCCGGGACATCGGCATCGTCACCGGCATCCAGGGCATCCGTTGGTTCGAGGTGATGGTGCGCGGCGAGGCGCGTCACAGTGGAACGACGCCAATGGCCGTCCGGCGCGACGCGCTGGTCGGCGCCGCCCGGCTGGTCGAACGCGTGGCGGCGATCGCGGCCCAATACGCACCGCTTGCGGTCGGCACCGTCGGGTTCATGGAGGTGAAGCCCAACTCACCCAACGTGGTCCCGGGTGAGGTGTTGTTCACGATCGACCTGCGCCACCCGGACGCCATGACGTTGGCCGCCATGGAGCAGGGGCTGGTTGCCGCGGGTTTCGAGCTGGCCGACAAGACCGGACTGCAGGTCGAGACGCGCAAGATCTTCGATCAGGCGCCGGTGGTGTTCGATCCCGCCTGCATCGACAGCGTACACGAAGCCGCCGCCGGTGCCGGCTTGTCGGCACGGGAGATCGTCTCCGGCGCCGGGCACGATGCCGGCTATGTGGCGGGGGTGGCACCGACCGCCATGGTGTTCGTGCCGTGCCGCGACGGCATCAGCCACAACGAGGCCGAACATGTTTCCAAGGCCCAGTGCGCCGCTGGCGCCCAGGTGTTGCTGCAGGCGGTCCTGGCCCACGACCGCAAGCTCGCCGCCCGGCACGGAGGTTGAGGTGGGATCGGAACCGGGGTCGCGACAACGGGGTCCTGAATCGGGCGGCCTGTTCGGCGGCCCCTCGACCGGCGCTTGACCCCGGCCGCAGCTTTTCCGATCACTCCACCGCTTGTCGAAATGCGAGGATCCCAGCATGCTCCCCGAGGTCATCGACACCGCCACCGCCTACCAGGGCTGGACGCGGCTCCTGCGCGTGCGCGTGCGACTCGAGGACGAGACGACGATCGAACGGGAAGTCGAGGACCACGGCGGCGCGGTTGCGGTGCTGCCCTATGATCCGGTGCGGCGCACCGCTCTGGTCATTCGACTTCTGCGCGTGCCGGTGCTGATGGCCGCCGGCATGCCCGCGCTGGTCGAAGCGCCGGCCGGGATGACGGACGGCGAGGATCCGGCCGGTGCCGCGCGTCGAGAGCTGTACGAAGAGACCGGATTGAGGGTCGATGCGTTGGAGCACGTCGGCCGCGCCTGGACCATGCCGGGCATTTCCACCGAGCAGATGGACCTCTATCTTGCGCCTTATTCGGCCAGGGACCGGGTCGGTTCCGGGGGCGGCTTGGCGGACGAGAACGAGAATATTACGGTATGCGAGATGCCGCTCGAGGCGCTGTGGACCCGGGTGCTGCGCAACGAGATTTCCGACATGAAGACCCTGACGCTGCTGCTGATGCTCCATGTGCGCAAGCCGCACCTGTTCGCGACGGCGGAGTGAGCCATGTCGCAGACCGACATCGCCCAGCGGGTCTACGATCACACCTGGAAGCTCGATCCGATCATCCGCAGCCTGCTCGACACCGACTTTTACAAGCTGCTGATGCTGCAGATGATCTGGGGCCTTTACCGGGACGTGAACGTCACCTTCTCGCTGCTCAACCGGACCACCCAGGTCCGCGTTGCCGAGGAGGTCGACGAGCGCGAACTGCGCGACCAGCTCGACCACGCCCGGGCCCTCCGGTTCACCAAGAAGGAGATGATCTGGCTCGCCGGCAACACGTTCTATGGGCGCAAGCAGATCTTCGCGCCGGAATTTCTCGCTTGGCTGGCGGAATTCCAGCTTCCCGAATACGACCTGACGACACGGGACGGTCAGTACGTCCTGCAGTTCGCCGGTCCGTGGACCCACCCGACCAGGTGGGAAATCCCGGCGCTAGCCATCATCAACGAACTCAGGTCGCGGGCCGCCCTCAAGCAATACGGGCGTTTTACGCTCGACGTCCTGTATGCGCGGGCCAAGGCCAAGCTGTGGACCAAGGTGGAGCGGTTGGCCAGGCTGCCGAACCTGAAGATTTCCGATTTCGGCACGCGCCGACGGCACGGCTTTCTGTGGCAGAGCTGGTGTGTGGAGGCCCTGAAGGAGGGGCTGGGTGACGCCCTGCTCGGCACCAGCAACGTGCTGTTGGCGATGGACACCGATCTGGAGGCGATCGGCACCAATGCGCACGAACTGCCGATGGTGCTCGCCGCGCTCGCCGGCGACGACGAGGGCATGCGGCAGGCGTCGTACCGCGTTCTCCGGGACTGGCAGCGATACTATGGCGGCAATCTGCTGGTCGTGCTGCCGGACACTTTCGGCACCGCTTCGTTTTTGCGGGCGGCGCCGGACTGGGTGGCGGAATGGACCGGATTCCGCCCCGACTCGGCGCCGCCGATCGAAGGCGGCGAGGCGATCCTGGCCTGGTGGCGCCAGAAGGGCCAGGATCCGCGCGACAAGCTGCTGGTGTTCTCCGATGCCCTCGACGTGGAGGCGATCGAAACCACCCACCGTCATTTCGACGGCAAGGTACGCATGAGCTTCGGCTGGGGGACCAATCTGACCAACGATTTCGACGGCTGCGCGCCACGGCGCAACGACGGGCTGCGGGCGATTTCGCTGGTGTGCAAGGCGAGCGAGGCGAACGGCCGACCGGCAGTGAAGCTTTCCGACAATCCCACCAAGGCGACCGGTACCGCCGCCGAGGTCGCGCGGTATCTGCGCATCTTCGGCTCGGAAGGGCGCGTCGAACACCCGGTGTCGGTCTAGTGTGGTGGATTTGACGTCGGTACCGAGCGGGCCACAACGGAACCGAACGTCGAAACCAGGACCTCAGGTCGTCGCTCCGGCTCCGACCGGGCAAGCCGGAGCGGACGGGATGATTGCGATTTTTCGGGCGTCACGCCGATGTCCGCCACCCGGAAACAGTCGCGGCCGCTTCGGAAACGAAGCGGCCGCGTCGTGCTCGATCGGCCGATGTCCGGCCGTGCGCCCGGTGGGCGGCGCCCGGGTGGGCGCCGCGGTCAGCTCCTGGGGTCGTCGTTGCTCGGCGTGTACAGATCCGTGTAGCTCCGCCGCAGCTCGGCGATGGCGTCTTCGATTTCCTTTTTCTGACGCTCGAGCAACTTGATCTGCTCGATGCACTGGTCGCGGCTGAGGTGCAGGCCCGAGCCGACCGGCTCGTTGGTCTGGGCGATCAGGGCGCGGATTTCGCTCAACGTGAAGCCGAGCTGCTTTCCCTTGAGAATGCGCCCCAGGCGGGCGCGATCTTCGGCGCTGTAAAGCCTCAGGTTGCCTTCGCGTTTCGGCTTCAGCAGTCCCTTGCTTTCATAGAAGCGCAGCGCGCGCAACGTGACGTTGAATTCGCGCGCGACGTCGCTGATCGACAGATAGGCGACGTCACCGGCAACCGGAGGGGGGGCCAGATCGTCGGAGACCGTTTGAAGCGAATGTGCGGACAATTTCGTGTTCCTCAAACTGCGTGACGCGGATTGAACGTGGGCCTGTCTATTGAGTCGCAGAAGTCAGGACCCAGGTTCACTCTGAGTTCGTACTTATTGAATCCTGCGGCGGGCAGGACCGGCACTTGCTGGCTGACTTTGCGGAAATTACCGAAACACAGCGTTCTCGGGCCATGAAATTACCGGAACTCAACGTTCGCCGGTCCTTAAATTGCCGAAACCTGGTGTGCTCCGATGATAAACTACAGTCAGGTTGTGTATAATGTAGCCCTCGATTGATCCGATACCACCTTAGTAAAAATCCCGAGGCGGGCGCGGGTCGCCTTCCGGGCCGGGCTTAACCCGAAATTTACCCTAATTGGAGGAAGTTGGCCGCAGAGGACTGCGGATCAACCATCACGCCATGCTTCGTTAGAGGTTCTGGCCTGCCCGGCTGCCCGCGCCCAGCGATATGTAACGTCCATGCGGGTGAGAGCATGAATTCAGTGCCGTGGCATGTTGATGGTGTCGCACCGTCGGCGCAGGAGACCGCGGAAGAGGCGGCGGCGCGGTCCGGCCAGTCGTTGGGCGATTGGCTGAACTCGGCCATCTGGGGCTCGGCCGGTCAGCAAGGCCGGCGGCCTCATCCGTCGCAAGCCTGTGATCAGAGCTTTTCGACCATCGAGGCCCGCCTGGACAGCCTGAGCCAGCAGGTGGTTCGGCTCGCCACCAAGCCTGCCGTCGAGCCCGGCGGGATGGTTGCTCCGCACCATTTTGTCGAGGCCTTGGACCGGCTGGACCATCGACTCGATCATCTCATTCAGGAAGGCAGGCAGGCGAGCCGCGAGATGGAACGGCGCGTCGTCAGCGTCGACCGCGCCCTCGAGGTGCTCGGCCAGGAGCGTCTGCGGACCGCCTTTGCGGGCGGGCGGGAAACGATCGACCGGGCGGTCGCCGAAATCACCGCCCGGCAACGCGTTCTCGACGGCGCCGAGCCGGGAGACGGCCAGGAGGTCGATCCGGAAGCGATGCCGGCGCCTCGCCCGAGACCGGAGGTCGAGCTTTCGCCGCGGTCGGAGACCGACCTGTCCGGATTGGAAACGCAGCTTCGGCACATTACCCAGCAGCTCGAACAACTGCGGCCGTGCCGGGTCGACGAGGTGGTGGTGACGCTGCGCCAGGACCTCACGGAAATCGCCCGGACCTTGAGCGAGGCCATGCCGCGACGGGCGCTGGAAGCCCTCGAGGACGAGGTGCGGCGGCTTTCGGCCCGGATCGAAGCGCATCCGCAAACCGGCGTCGCCGGAGCGTCGACTGCAGGCCTCGAACGCGGGCTGGAGGAGGTGCGTGACGCCTTGCGGGCGATGACCCCGGCGGAAAGCCTGGTCGGGCTCGACGAGGCGGTGAACGGCCTGTCGCGCAAGATCGATTCGCTGGCGAGCGGGGGATCGGATCCGGCGACCCTGCAGCAGCTCGAGACCGCGGTCGGCGGGCTGCGCGGCATCGTTTCGCACGTCGCGTCGGGTGAGGCGCTCGCGGCCGTGGCCGCCGACGTGCGCAATCTGGCCGACAAGATCGACCACAGCGCGCCGGCCCCCGCCAACGATCTGCTGAAGGCCTTGGAGCGGCGCATCGACGCGATTGCCGAAGCGGTCGACGCGGGCCGGCGGGACAACGGACACGGCGTTCCACCGGCGCTCGACGCAATGATGCGCTCGTTGTCGGAGAAGCTCGACGGCCT
>JAVBUK010000348.1:0-2851 GCA_031555345.1 Xanthobacteraceae bacterium
TTCAATCCACCGGCGACACCGCCGTCATGCTGCGCGCCCTCGGCCTGCATGGACCGCGCGCGGTGCGCTGGCTGCACGGCATGTTCGCCTTCGCCTGCTGGGACCCGACAGCGCGCCGGCTGCTGCTGGCCCGGGATCACCTGGGGATCAAGCCCCTGTACGTCGCGCGCGCGTCGGATCCCGACGCCGGCTGGTCGGTGGCCTTTGCGTCGGAGCTGCGCGCCCTGCTGGCGTCCGGACTGCTCGGCACCCCTCGCCTCGACCCGCTGGCGGCCGCCGGCAGCGTGTGGAACGGTTTCGTGGTCGGCCCCGGCACGGCGGTCGAAGGCATCGCGTTGCTGTGGCCGGGACAGTCGATCGAGTTCGACGGCGCCGGACAGCAGGTTGGCCAGGAGGAATTCTGGCGCATCCCCGGGCGTGCGCCCGATCCGACCATGAACGAGGACGATCTGGCCGCCGTCCTGGAAGACGGGTTGCGGCTTCACCTCGCCAGCGACGTGCCGCTCGCGGTTTTCCTGTCCGGCGGCGTGGATTCCTCTGCCATGGCCAATCTCGCCCAGCGGGTGGCCAGCACGCCGATCCACACCTTCACCCTGGCGTTCGAGGAGCAGGAGCTCAACGAGGGGCCGGTTGCGCGTCGGATCGCCGCCGCCATCGGCACCCAGCACAGCGAAGTGATGCTGACCGAGGGGCGTTTCGTCGACAGTCTGGAGTCGGCGCTGGACAGCCTGGACCAGCCCACCTTCGACGGCCTGAACGCCTATTTCATGTCGCGGGCGATCCGCGACGCCGGTTTCACGGTGGCGATCTCGGGCACCGGCGGCGACGAGCTGTTCGGCGGCTATCCGACCTTCCGGGAGCTGCCGATGCTGCAGCGGTGGAACCGGCACACCGCCTTGGTGCCGCGCGGCCTCAAGGCCGGCATCGCCGCCTTGGCGGCGCGGTTGATGGGCCGGTCCGGCCAGGCGATGCCGCCGCAGACCCGCTGGGCCAAGCTCCCCGACATGGTCCGTCACGGCGACGACCTGTTGACCCTCTACCAACTGGCCTACGCGCTGTTTCTGCCCGGATTCCAGCGGGAAATCCTGGCGCCCGACTTCGCGACGACGCTTGCCGACGGCCTGCCGCCGGCGATGCGCCGGCGGCTCGCCGCCGAGACCGGACAACGCACGCCGCGCTCCGCCGTCGCCGTCATGGAACAGCGGCTGTTCCTGGGCGAACGGCTGTTGCGCGACAACGACGTCGCCAGCATGGCCTGCTCGCTGGAGCAGCGGGTGCCGCTGGTCGACAAGGTGCTGTTCGAAAGCGTCGACCGGCTGCCCGATTCCGCGCGCTTCCAGCCGCTGGGCCGCAAAGCCGTGCTGCGGCGGATCGGCCTGCGCGGCCTCGACCCGGCGCTGTTCGAGCGACCCAAGAGCGGGTTTGTGCTGCCGTTCGATCGCTGGATCCGGCGCGGGCTGAGACAGGCGATGGACCAGACCCTGCGGGACCCGCAGGCGATCATCCCCGCGGGCCTCGACCCCGCCGCCGTCGAGCGCCTCTGGCGAGCGTTTCTCGACGGCGCGCCCGGCATCTACTGGTCGCGGGTGTGGGCGATTTACGTCTTCATCCGCTGGTGCCACCGTCACCGCGTCTTTCGCTGACGCCGGACGCGGCTGGTCGCATACGCCAACCGCCGACCACTTCCGTGATCGGCGGCCGACGTTCATTCGCATGCCCCGACCGATCCGAAGCGCGGGTCGGCCGGGTCTGGGATCACCACTTGACGGTGATGCCGGCACGGCCGCCCCAGCTGTGGCCGGAGGCGTTGCCGACCGCGACGTTGTAGTCGCCGCTCACGAACACCGCCATCGCCTGGGTCGCCTGGCCGGACATGCCGACCCGGAACTGGGCCCAGGTGCCGCCCAGACTGGTCTCGATCGCGGTCGGGTGCGTGCCCTGCAGCGTCCGGAACGTGGTGGTGGCGTCATCACCGAACTGATGCCACACGTTGGCCTCGCCCCAGGTCGTCATGATGCTTCCGGCAGGCCCGATCCACCCCTTGGTCAGGCGGGCGCCGAGCCGGCCATAGAGCTCATCGGTGGTGGCGAAGTCGACCAGGCCGTACTGATCGGCGCCGCCCGACAGGCTCAGCCGCTGGTAGACCAGCTGCGCCTGCGGCACCAACGCATAGCCGCCGCCGAACAGGATCGGATAGCCACCTTCGAACGAAGCCGTGAAGCTCGAACCGTTGGTGCGCAGGCTCTGGTTGCCGGACAGATTGACCGACGAGGCGTTGACGTCCTGATACCACGTCCCCTGCAGCACGGCGTCGGTGTACCAGCCGCCCGGACCGTAATGGGTCCAGTAGCCGCCGACCGCATAAGCGTCCATCTGCACCTTGCCGGCGTGACCGCCGGTGAACCCCTGCACGCTCGAGGTCAACCGGCCGATGCCGGCATAGAACCCGACGGTGTCGTAGGCCGTGCGGTAGAGGTCGATGCCGGCCTCGAAGCCGCCGAGGTCGAAGTCGTAGGCCGGGCCGCGGCTGTCGAGCACACCGGCGGTCCCCAGCCGGCCGGCCTGGCCGGTCTGGCCGAACGCCCGGCCCCAGACCGTGGTGCGGCACGGATTGTTTCGTCCGCCGTCGGCCTCGTCGAGGCAATACTGGCCCAGGCCGCCGCGCTCGGACGCCGAGCCCAGCATCGCCAGGCCCATCCGGGACGCCAGCGCCAGGACCGCCGAATCGACCGCCACTTCCTGACGGATGCCGGTCGAGCGCAGATACCAGTTGCCGTCCGGCGTGTTGAGGCCGCCCTGGTACAGGTTGTACTGGAAAGCGCCGGCCGCGACGCGACCGGAGAGGCCGAAC
>JAVBUK010000428.1:0-16992 GCA_031555345.1 Xanthobacteraceae bacterium
CGGCGGCGCCGCCCGAGCTCGTGGCCGAGCTGGCCGATCGCTACCGGAAAATCTTCGCCCGGCTGACCGGTCAGACCTTGACACCGCGCACAGGCGAGTCCCTGGCTGCCCGGATCCGGCGGAACCTGGCGGCTTACGCACAGTAGGGTCGCCGGTTATCGCCCGGCGCAGCTGCTCGGTGACCGGGTCTGCGCGCGCCGGCGCCGTTCCGCCTGCGGCAGGTGACGGGCAGTGGCAGGGTCGGGGTGCGATGAGATCGAGGCAGCGCCAGGTTGATCCGAATCCGCTCCATGCCCTCCCGACAGACTGCCCGCGATTGGTATAAGCCTATGGTGCCATTCGGAATTGTCGCGTTGGTCCGATCCGTCCATCCGGCTTCGATGCGGCATTGACGCGGGGCCGATCGATCCTTATGGTCCGCGCCTGCTCTTTAGGACGTCCCCCTGCGCCGCGCGCGGGCGGTGTGAGGTTTTGCCATGAAGATCCGTAACTCATTGAAATCGCTGCGCGGCCGGCATCGCGACAATCGTATCGTGCGCCGCAAGGGCCGGGTCTATGTGATCAACAAGACCCAGCGGCGGTTCAAGGCGCGCCAGGGCTGAAGTTGTTTTCACGCCGGTTTGACCGACCCGCGACGGCCCTGGCCGATTGCGGGTTGGCGCGTGCGCACTAAACTGGCGTCATGCTCCATCATTTGTCCCGACTGATCGTTGCCGCCGCCGTCGCCCTGGCGAGTTCCGGCATCGGTTTGGTCCAAGCTCAGACGGAGAGCGGCCCACACGGCCCGGTTCCGCGCGGCGACGCCCCGCGGCTGGATCCGCACGGCCCGAATCCGCATTGGGTCGAGCCGTCGCCGGAGGCGCGCCGGCATTTCGGTCGGAACCCCAGCCTCGATTTTCTGTTCGGGGCCCTGAAGGCCGCGCCGGACGACGCCAGCGCCAAGAGCGTCGAGGATCGCATCTGGGCGCGCTGGCTGACCTCGAACAGCGACACCGTCACGCTGCTGATGGCGCGAGCCAAGTCGGCGGTCGAGTCGAACGATCTCGGTCTCGCCGTTCGGCTGCTCGACGCCGTCATCGAGCTCGCGCCGAACTATGTCGAGGCCCGGAACCGGCGCGCGACCGTGTTCTTCCTCGACGGCGATTATGCCGGCGCGCTGGTCGACCTGCGCATGGTGCTGGCACGCGAGCCGCGCCATTTCGGCGCGCTTGCCGTGCTCGGCAGGATCATGCAGGAAATCGGTGACGACCAGCACGCGCTCGAAGCCTATCGTCGCGCCGCCGAAATCTACCCCCGTTTCAAGGGTATCGACGACAAGATCAAGAGCCTGAGCGCGAAGGTCGACGGCCGGGAAATCTGACCATCCGGCGTTCCCGGCGTGATCATCGGGCGTCTGGGCCGATCGTCACCGAAACGGCGCGGCGCCCGGCTGTGCCGGCCGGTTGGTCGGCGGCATCATCAGCGGCGACGTATTGGGCGCCAGGGAGCGCGGCGTCTGTTCGTTCGATTCGGTGAGCTGCACGGTCCAGCTCTGCTGCTCGCCGGTATCGACCTCGAAGAAGCCGGTACGGTCATAGCCGCGCGCAAGGCAATCGTCGGTGCCGCGCACCGTGAACTCCTTGTCGCGCGTGCACATGAAGGCCTGCCCCGACCACTCGCCGCCGCTGTCGTAATCCACCGCGTAGATGTAGTAGTAGCGTGCAACCAGGCCGCCGCGCAGGAGCATCTCGCAGCTGCGAGCCGACAGGTTCCACCAACCCTCGGTGGCCCATCCGTCGTGGTCCTTGTATCCGATGGCGACGCCGACCCGGCTCGACGTGTTGTTGCACAGGCGGAAATCAGCCTCGGCCGGCGTTGCCGGCCAGGCCGCCAGTGCCACCAGCGCAAGCACGCCTGCCACGGGGCCTCGCGGCCACCGCGTCGACAAACCGGCGAACAGGGTCGATGACGTCATGGATCAGGTGGCGTCTGTCGCGGTCGCCCTCATGGCTTTTCGACCGCTATGGCTCGAAAGTCGTTGATATTGGTGTAGGTCGGACCCGGCTCCAAGAGGTCGCCGAGCCGGGTGAAAAATCCGGTGGAATCGTTGTCGGCGAGAAAGGCGGCGGGATCGAGGCCGAGGGCACGGGCACGCTCCGCGCTGCGGTGGTCGACAAACGCGCCGGCCGGATCGGTGGCGTCGCCGCCGCCGCCATCGGTGCCGTCGGTGTCGCCGGCGATGGCACTTATACCCTGGGTGCCGTCGAGCGCCAGGGCCAGCGCCAGGGCGTATTCCTGGTTCGGGCCGCCGCGGCCGTTGCCGTGGAGGGTGACGGTGAGCTCTCCGCCCGACAGGATCAGCGCGCGGCGCCCTTGCGCCTGAAGGTCGCGAGCCAGCTGGGCGTGCTTGGTTGCGACCTCGCGGGCCTCACCCTCGACGCGATCGCCCAGAACGATGCACTCATAGCCGGCCGCGGCCGCGACGGCCTCGGCGGCGGCGAGCCCGTCGGCCGGGCGGGCGATGATGCGGTAGTCGGTCTGGGCAAAGACGGCATCGCCGGGCTTGGGCGTCTCGTTGGCCGGATCGTCGAGTATCCGGGCAACGCTTTTGGGAATGTCCAGGCGATAGCGCGCGACGACCGCCCGCGCCTCCGCAAGCGTGGTCGGATCCGGCACCGTCGGTCCGGAGCCGATCACCGTCGGTTCGTCGCCGGGGACGTCGGAGATCGCGAGCGTGATCTGGCGTGCCGGAAACGCAAGACGGGCGAGCCGGCCGCCCTTGATTCGCGACAGGTGTTTTCGTACGGCGTTGATTTCGCTGATCGCGGCGCCCGATCGCAGCAACGCCCGCGTCACCCCCTGTTTCTCGGCCAAAGTCAGCGGCCAAGCCGGGGCGATCCAGTTGGCCGAGGCGCCGCCCGACAGCAGCACCAGCACCAGGTCGTCCGCGCCGGCCGCGTCAGCGATCTCGAGCGCTTGCGCGGTGGCGGTGAGACCCTTGGCATCCGGGACCGGATGGCCGGCTTCGACCACCGGAATGCGGCGCGTCGGGCGTCCATAGCCGTGACGCGTTACCGCGATGCCGCCGATCCGGTCCGGAGCGGCCTTGAGCAAATTGAGGTAATACGCTTCGGCGGTGGCGATCATCGAGCCGGCGGCCTTGCCGGCGGCCAGCAGGATCAGCCGGCCTTTGGGTGGTGGCGGCGGCAGATGGGGCACCAGGCAGGTGGCCGGGTGGGCCGCCGTCACCGCGACACGATAAAGCTTGCTGAGGAAGTCGCGTTGCGAATCGGTCATGACCCTTGCGCCCCGGATGGATGGCTGATTCAGCAGCAAGATCAATCAAGACCAATATCGCGACGAGGGCCGGAACGCCACCCTGTCGGCGGCTGACGACGGCGGCCGATCGCGGGTGTTGGAGGTGATCTGCCGCGGTGCCGCACAACCGCCACAGGGCGGCGGAATGCGCTGTGCATCGCTGTGGATGACCGGCTTCGCCCTTGACCCCAGCACGGATTAGCCCCGAATGGTCGCCCTGGAATCGATTGAGTCGACGAGGAGTACGCGATGCCTGCCACTGCTGCGGCGAAGGAAATCGACGACAAGGAGCACGTGGCCACCCGATTCGCCCAGGATCAGCTGAAAGCCATTGTCGAGCGTATCGAGCGTCTCGAAGAGGAGAAGAAGGCGATCGCCGACGATATCCGCGACGTCTACGCGGAAGCCAAGGGCAACGGGTTCGATACCAAGGCCTTGCGCATGGTCATCCGCCTGCGCAAGCAGGACAAGGACGAGCGGGCCGAGCAGGAAGCGATTCTCGACACCTATCTGCACGCGCTCGGAATGGCATAAGTCCGCCTTGCCTCGTTTCGCGTTGTTGGCGACTCGTGTGACCTGCCGGCCGCGACCCGGCCATCCGCAGGTGGTGTCGGAGCTTGCCGCCGAAGCGGCCGTGCGCTGCGAAACCCGGCTGGCGTATGCTACTGCGCGAGAGCGGCCGTACGGCTGGTGAAAGTGACCGTCGAGACGAACACCACCGCGCTGCCGGAGAACCGCTCGGCGGTCATGCCGAGATGCGGGTTGTTCGAAAAAGTCATCATCACCACCGAGTTCGGCTTCAGCATCATCGCCCGCAGATGCGTCAGGTCCGGCGGCTCGAATGCGGTGACGGTGAGATAGTTGTTGAGATCGGGCGCCAGCACGATCGCCCGCAGCCACGGGTCTTCGTAGGTCGCCCCGACCAGGGCCGCGGGACGCGTGCGCGCCAGGGCGGGTGCGGAGCTGGTGGCCGCAGCGGCAGGTGTGGGGGCTCGTGTGGGGGGCGGGGCGGCGGCCGCAACCGACGTCGTCCGGGGGCTGGAGCGCTTGGCGATGGTGGTGACGCCGTCCTGCGGTGGGCGCGCCGCGACTTTGCCCATCGGGGGTGCGGCACGCGTCACCGGGGTGGTCGCCGGGACGCTGTTGCGAGCCGCGTAGGCGAGCGCCGCGTCACCGGCAGCGCGGTCGGTGTCGGGCGCCGGCTTGCCTGGCCAGCGTGCCACCGCGCCGGTCGCCTGGCCCGCGACCGGACGTTCGGCACGGGCTGGCGCCAAGCTCGGAATCGCGTCGGACACGGCCGGTTGGGTCGGAATCGGTGCCGGCGGCTCCGGGCGACCCTGCGGGCCTTCCCACAGGCCCCGCGCCGCAAAGACGTTGTCGGGGGGTGCCGACGGCGCGGGATCGAACAGGCTCGGGTTCGCCTCGGCCGACGCCAGCACGAACGCCGGCTCGGTCGGCGTATCGGCTTTCGGTACCCGGGGCCGGGCGGTCGGCAACGGGACCACGACGGTCGCCACGTTGCGGACCCGCGGCGATGCGCCTGTCGCAGATGCGGTCGTCTCCGGCGCGGCCGGCTGGGTGGCGGCTCTTGCCCGCGACGACGGCGCGGCTGGCGGGTTCGCGGCGGCGCTGTCCTCGTCCTCGTCCTTGCCGCCGCCGAACAGCGCGGTGAGCAGGTTGCGTTTCGGTTTCGCACCGGCCGTGGCGGCGTCGACCGACGTCGGCGACGGGCTCGACCCGCGCTTCTGCACGTCGGCCAGCGCCAGCGAATAACCCGCCAGCGGTCGACCGTTCGACGGGACATGCACCGTGCGACCATCGGGGAACACGCGCGCCAACTGGTCGTGGGTCATGCGCGGCCAATGGCGCACGCCGCCGATGTCGAGATGGACGAACGGCGAGCCGGAGGTCGGATAGAAGCCGACGCCGCCGCGCTGCAGCCGCAGGCCGGCATTGCGGATCTGCTCGAGCGGGACGCCCGGAATGGCGAAATCGACGGCTTTGCCGAGGGTGTGCTGGCTGAACTGGGCGACGCCGCGGCTGCGTTGCCGCAGCATCGAGTTGGTGGCGGGCGCGCGATAACCGCAGATGATTTCGATCGGTCGCCGTCCGCCGACGTCGCGATTGACCTCCCAGATGATGTCGATGACGCGCGGGTCCATCCGGACCGCTTCGTTGCGGCGCCAGTCACGCATCTGGTGGTCGATCTTTCTGAGCGCGTCCTGGTCGTAGCGGCCGTCGCGCTTGTAGGTAACGGTGAGGACTTCGCCCGTGTGCAGATGGCGGAACGAGATCGTGCGCGTATCGCCGTTGGCGGCGGCGTTCTGCAGGCCGTGGCTGCCGAACAGGACAACGCAAGCCGCAAGGCCGACGCTGCGGCCCGCGCGCGCCCATCCGCGTTGCGTCAATAGGCGACGTGCAATCCGACTTGGCACAGGCGATCTCGCATACACACGAACCCGACAAAACCCGCCGCGTCGACGCGCAGCGGGAAACACCGTGAATGCATATTTACCGGGATCGGTTAACGCGAGATTAGCGCCCCCATCCCCCTCCGCACCCTGTAACTACTTATCGAGTATGGCAAAAACGTGCCGGTCCGGGAACCCGAATGGCACCGGATCGTTAATCGGGCGCCGGCACGTCGAAACGTTGCGGGACACGCGCCCCGGCCGGTTGGTGATCGGAGCGGCGAAATCGGCCGCCGGACGGCGGCGGCGACCGGTCGCAGGGGGTGCCTGCGGGCCGGATTGTCACCGGGCCCACGATGCACAATCGCCGTCGGGCCGATCACGGGTTGTAATTGCGATTCTTGCGCGTCACGCTGAACCGGCCGCGAGGCTGCGCAAGCCGCGACCGGCCCGCCGGGCCATCGTCGAGAACCCTGGCCTCCGATCGCGTCGGTGACGATTTGTGCCGGCGATCGTATCGTCGACGCGGCGAAAAGCTTGGCGGGTTCCGAAAGTCGCGGTTGGTGGAGAACTCGGTGTGGGCACCGCGAGGGGCGCAGTACCTGCGCACCCTGCCGACACTCTGTTGCGCGACGCCGTGCGTCTGTAGCTCGACGCCGTGCGTCCGAGGTGATCGGCGAGCGCAAGACACACGGTGCCTTGTGACTCGGGTTGGTTCCGCGACTCCCGATGTCACGGGCCCGCGGTTGCAGGCGGGCCGAGCGGTTGCCGCTGGTTGACAGGCTGTTGGGAAGCTGGCATGGCGTCCGGCATGCGACACCGATCGACCTTCCGCCGCCGTCCCGCTCGTGCGCGCCGCTGTTCAGCGGGGGCGTGGGCATTGCGGACGCGTTGATCTCATCCGTATTCGATCCCAAGAGTCCCCGCCGGCGACGACGGGGACTTTTGTGTTTTGAAGCCTCCGTCTCCCGGCCAACCGCAGGAGCAAGCCATGGCCGTTTCATCCGAGAGCGCCGATGCAGCGAACGCAGATCTGGCCAACGCAGGCCGGTTCGACGCCCTGATGACCATCACCACCCGTCCGCCGGTGGTGTTCGTGGAAGGACGCGGCTCGTGGCTGGTCGACCAGGCCGGCAAGCGTTATCTCGATTTCATCCAGGGATGGGCGGTCAACTGTCTCGGCCATTGTCCCGAGGTGGTCACCCGCGCGCTGACCGAACAGGCCGGCAAGCTGATCAACTGCTCGCCGGCCTATTACAACGCGCCGATGATCCGGCTGGCGCAGCTGATCGCGCGCGCGAGCGGGCTCGAACGCACGTTCTTCGCCAACAGCGGCGCGGAGGCGAACGAGGGCGCCATCAAGCTGGCGCGCAAATGGGGCAGCAAGCACCGCGGCGGCGCCTACGAGATCATCACCATGGACCACAGCTTCCATGGGCGGACGCTGGCGACCATGTCGGCCTCCGGCAAGGCGAACTGGGACAAGCTGTTCGAGCCCAAGGTGCCGGGATTTCCCAAGGTCGAGCTCAACGATCTCGACGCGGTCGCCCGGGCGATCAACGAAAAGACCGTGGCGGTGATGCTCGAGCCGATCCAGGGCGAAGCCGGGGTGTTCGCGGCGACCGACGACTACCTGCGGGGCCTGCACGAGCTCGCTCGGCGCCACGACATCCTGCTGATCCTCGACGAGGTGCAGACCGGGATCGGCCGCACCGGCACCTTCTTCGCGTTCGAGCACGCCGGTGTGAAGCCCGACATCATGACCCTCGGCAAGGGGCTCGGTGCCGGCATTCCGCTGGCCGCGCTGGTCGCCCAGGAGCGGGTCTGCTGTTTCGACCTGGGTGATCAGGGCGGGACCTTCAACGGCAACCCGCTGGTCAGCGCGGTCGGTTGCGCCGTGATGGAGGAAGTCGGCAAGCCCGGATTCCTGGATCAGGTGCGGCAGAACGGGGCCTATCTGGCCGCCGCGCTGGAGAAGCTCAGCCGACGGCGCCGGTGTGGCGAGGTGCGCGGCAAGGGCCTTCTGCTCGCCCTCGACCTCGGCCGCGACATCGGCGGCGAAATTGCCAACCAGGCGTTCAAGCGCGGGCTTCTGATCAACTCGCCGCGGCCGAGTTCGCTGCGGTTCATGCCGGCGCTCAATGTGACGACGGACGAAATCGACCAGATGATCACCGGCCTCGAGGAGGCGATGACGGCGGCCGCCGGCGAAACGCGCCGCTGATCGGCCGGCGCCCGCGAAGCGCGCGTCGGCCCGGTTCGGCGCTTCGAGACCCGGGCACGACGCGAGACCGAAGCACGGATCGAAACCGAAGCGGGGCCTCGCGGCCCCGCCCGATCGCGCTGTCCGCGCCTCGATGGCAAGGCGCTCAGCGCCAGCCGCCCCGGTTCCGGCTGAAGGGCGCCGGCTCGGGCTGCCCGAAGCCGAACAGGCGTTCGAAGAACGACGGGCCGTCGTTGTCGCGGCCGTAGCCCGCATAGCGTTCCGGCAACCGCACCGGCGGACGGCTGTAGCTCGGCTGGGCGCGTTCGATCGGAATGTCGGCGACCTTGCGCTCGTCGCTCTTGAGCGCGACCAGCAGCCGGCTGTCGCGGCCATAGACGTCGTCGCGGATCTGCAGCTTGCCGTCGTCGTCGACGAATGCCGTCTGGTAGGTGATATGCACCGGGATCGGGTTCGGGAACTTGATGTCGCGCTCGCCCGTGCCGTACATCCGGGTGACGCGCTCCTGCGTCCATCCTTGGTCGGGAAACTGGATGTTGAGCAGGATTTCGGCGTACTTCGCCGGGTCCTGCACCCGCATGCAACCGTGGCTGTAGGCGCGCCTGGTCTGCGCGAACAGGTGTTTGGTCGGCGTGTCGTGCTGGTAGACCAGGAACTTGTTGGGGAAGTTGAAGCGGATGCGGCCGAGCGCGTTGCGCTCACCGGGCGGCTGCGAGACATGCACCGAGCCGTCGCGATTCTGCGTCAGCTTGAGACCCATGCGATCGAGCACGGTCGGGTCGCGCTGCAGTGCCGGCAGGTATTCGTTGTAGATGATCGACGGCGGCACATTCCAGGTCGGATTGACCGTGATGTACTTCATCGTCTCGGTGAGGATCGGCGTCGCCTTGGAAGGCAGCCCGACCACCACCCGGGTGTGCCACACGGCGGCGCCGTTCTTCACCACCTTGAGGGTGTAGTCGGGGATGTTGAGCATCACGTGGGAGTCGCCGAGATCGTGCGGCAGCCAGCGCCACCGTTCCATGTTGGCCAGGATGATGTCGGCGACGCGGTCACGCCTCGGACCGTTGAGAGCCTCGACCGTGGCTTTGGTCAGTTGACCGTTGGGCGTCAGGCCGCGCTCGCGTTGGAACGCTTTGACGGCGTCGGCGAGCGGCTGGTCGTAGGCCGTGTTGTCGGGGATCGCCTCGAGGCCGAGCCGTTCGCGCAACCGGGGCACGCGTGGGTCGTCCATCACGGTGGTCCGGCCTTTCCTGGTCACGATCCTGAGAACCGGTCCGGGCGCGATCTGGATGGGGGTCGGTTCGTTGATGCCGCGCGCCTCGGCGAGTTTGGCCTTGAGCGCCTTGTAGCCCGGCTGTTGCGGATTGAATTGATCGAGGGCGGCGGCGATGTCCTGGGCCTGGACGATCTTGCCGAGGACCTCGCCGGCCTCGAACGGGACCGGTGGGTAGTAGACGTCGGCGCTCACACGCGACCAATGGACGCGGCCCATCGAGGCATGGCGCGCATAGGTGAGCAGGACGGTGCTGAACTTGAGCTCGGCGTCGGCCAACGTGGCCGGGCCGGAGCCTGCCTCGAACTCGGGCAGCGGATAATCCGCCGGGTCGAGCCCATCGGCATCGACCCGGGCGATGAAGGCGGTGGCTGCCTTCGCGCGCGGCGTCGCGATGCCGTTTTCCGCCCACAGCGGCGCAAAATTGCGGGCCGCATAGAACGCCTCGAGCGTCTTGTCCTTCCGGCCGGCCTTGCCGAGGGCGGTGCGCAGCTGATCGGCGACCTGCTGGTCGAGGGTCGGGGCGGCAGCCGCCGACTGCGGGACGGCGGCCGGCTGGGCCGCGACAGGCGCAGCCTGGTCGGACATGCTCGGCTCGACAACGGTTGTGGCGCTCGCCGCCGGTTCGGCAGCGGGTGGCGCGACGGTCATCGGACTGGCAGTGGCCGACTTTTCCGAAGCCGCCGGTTCCGATGGCGCGGAGGTGCCGGGTTCGGGCGATGCCGCCTGCGATGACGCCGGCGTGCTGACGCCGGATCCATGCGGCGGAGGGGTGGCCGGCTCGGGAGCCGCGACCGGGGCTTCAATCTTGGTATCGGTTGTGGCGGTGTCGGGCGCTGCCGTCGCCGGCAGGCCGGTTGCAGAGAGAACCAGGACAAGAGCCGTGCCGGCCAGCAAATGGTCGAGACGAATGCCAAACATATGAAGCCCTCATTGTCGCAACGCCGGGCGCGACCGCCGTTGCGTTGAATTTCCTCGTCGTGGGGGACCAGTGTCCCGGTTCCGACGTCCGGTTCTGTTTGCAGCAAGCTCGGGACCAACGTCGGAGCCGCAAGAACACTAGCAACTCTATGATACCAGTGTGGTTTTTGATTTGACGTTGCGATGAAGCGCGCGCCGCAAACGTGATCGGAACGTCAAATCCACCACACCAGCCTGAAAACACGGCAGTCGACTCAGCCCGGTTCAATCTACGCAGAGGCTTGTATTTAGGATACTGCGTGCGGAAGGATTTACGCTATTTTGTGGCGTCGTCACCGCGTCGACACGCTGGGGCCGTCCTTGCCGCCGGTGTTCAGCCCCAGTGCTTCGAGCTTGCGGTAAAGGGTTGAGCGACCGATCTGCAACTTGCGCGCGACCTCCGACATTTGTCCGCGATAATGCGCAATCGCGAAACGGATCGCATCGGCTTCGATAGCGTCGAGCGGGCGCACCTCGCCAACATTATCCAGCAGCGGCAGCGTCGCAGTCGGCTGTTCAGGTAATATTGTAGGGTTGGCGACATTGAGCGTGACGGGTGCGCCGTCCTCCGGCAACACGACGAGCGGCGGCTGGAAAACCGATGGATCGTGCGCGCCGGGCTGCATCGACGGCGCCGCTTCGCCGCCGCCTACGGCAGCCGCCGGGGCGGTGATCTGCGGAAACTCGGCGATGCCGATCTCGTCCGCTTCCGCCAGCACCACCGCACGGAAAACGGTATTTTCCAATTGCCGGACGTTGCCCGACCAGCGGTTGGCCATGAGCAGTTGCAGGGCATCGGCATTCACCCGCCGCACCCGTTTTCCTTCCTCGGCCGAGAAGCGCAGCACGAAATGGCGGACGAGTTCGGGAATGTCTTCGAGCCGCTCGCGCAGCGGCGGCACCGAAATCGGCTAGACGTGCAGGCGATAGAACAGGTCTTCGCGGAAGCGGCCGGCTTTGACGTCGGCGATCAGGTCGCGGTTGGTCGCCGAGATGATGCGCACGTCGACCTTGATGGGTTTGCGGCCGCCGATCGGCTCGACCTCGCTGTCCTGGATCGCGCGCAGCAGTTTCACTTGCGCGGCCAGGGGCAGCTCGCCGACTTCGTCGAGAAACAACGTGCCGCCACCGGCTTCGACGAATTTGCCGAGGTGCCGATCGGTGGCGCCCGTGAAGGCGCCCTTTTCGTGGCCGAACAGAATTGATTCGACGAGATTTTCCGGGATCGCCCCGCAATTGACCGCGATGAACGGCTTGGTGCGACGCTCGCCGGAGCCGTGGATCGCGCGGGCGATCAATTCCTTGCCGACCCCCGACTCGCCTTCGACCAACACCGGGATATGGGACCGGGCCGCCTTCTCGGCGACCCGCAATGCGGCATGCATGCGTGGCGAGCGGGTGATGATGTCCTTGAAGGTCAGCGTCCCGGCCCAGCTCCGCTTCAGGCGCGCCAGCTCCCCTTCGAGTGCCCGCGTCGCCAGGGCATTGCGCAGGGAGACCTGCAGACGCTCGGGGCCGACCGGTTTGACGACGAAATCCGTCGCGCCGGCCCGCATGGCCGATACCACGTTGTCGATACCGCCGTGGGCGGTCTGGACGATCACCGGGATCGTCAGCCCGGCTTCCCGCATCTTTGCCAGCACGCCCAGGCCGTCGAGGTCGGGCATGACCAGGTCGAGCACCACGCAATCGACCGCCGGTGCCTGCTGGTCGGCGAGCCGCGCCAGCGCGGCATCGCCGCCGTCGGCGAGGTCGGCGGTAAATCCCGCGCGCGCGACCATGTTTTCCAGCAAACGGCGCTGAGTGGGATCGTCGTCGACGATCAGAATGCGCTCGGCCATGCAAACCCCGGACTGTCTCGATTCGGGGCAGTATCGTCGATGTGCCCTTAAAGTCTTGTTAAGGGTGCATTACTCTTGCAGTGTGTCGCGTGTTCATTCGGCCGCCACGGCTTCGCCATATGACGAGGCTGTCCTGCCGCCCTCCGCCGCCCCCGAAGAGACCCGTTGCTCCATGCCCAAACGCTCGAAACCGATCGCGAAACCTCGCAAGAAAGCCGCGCCGTCCGTCAAGGGCCAGCGGCTCGGCGTGCTCCCCGAATGGAATCTCGCGGACCTGTATCCGGCGATGGACGCCCCCGAGGTCAGACGCGATCTCGAGCGCATCGATGCCGACTGCGTGGCGTTCGAGGAGGCCCACAAGGGGCGCCTGGCCGAGCTCGCGAAGGATCGGCAGGGGGCGGGTCTGCTCGACGCGGTGAAGCGCTACGAGGCGCTCGACGAACTCATCGGCCGGCTGATCTCGTTCGCCGGGCTGCTCTATTCCGGCGATACCGCCGATCCGGCGCGCGCGAAGTTCTACGGTGACGTGCAGGAGCGCCTCACCGCGGCGAGTTCGCACCTGCTGTTCTTCACCCTCGAGCTCAACCGGCTCGACGACGCGCTGCTGGAAGCCGCCATGACCGACGGCCCGCTCGCGCACTACCGGCCGTGGATCGAGGACGTCCGCAAGGAAAAGCCCTATCAGCTCGAGGACCGGGTCGAGCAGTTGTTCCACGAAAAATCGGTGACCGCACAGGGTGCCTGGAATCGACTGTTCGACGAGACGATCGCATCGTTGCGCTTCAAGGTCGGGGGCAGGGAACTCGCCATCGAACCGGCCCTCAACCTGTTGCAGAACCCGCAGGCGGCGACCCGCCGGTCGGCGGCCGAGGCGCTCGGCAAGACCTTGGCGTCGCATCAGCGCGTCTTCACGTTGATCACCAACACGCTCGCCAAGGACAAGGAGATCTCCGACCGGTGGCGGGGCTTCGCCGACATCGCGGATTCGCGCCACCTGGCCAACCGGGTGGAGCGCGAGGTGGTCGAAGCGCTGGTCGCCGCGGTGCGCGAGGCCTATCCGCGGCTGTCGCATCGCTATTACGCCGTCAAGGCGAAATGGTTCGGCAAGAAGCGTCTCCCGCACTGGGACCGCAATGCGCCGCTGCCCAAGGTGCCGGCGCGCACGATTCCCTGGAGCGAGGCGAGGGAGACGGTGTTGTCGGCCTATGCGGATTTTTCGCCGAGAATGGCCGGCATCGCCGGCCGTTTCTTCGCCGAGGGCTGGATCGACGCGCCGGTGCGCGCCGGCAAGACGCCGGGCGCGTTCGCGCATCCCACCGTGCCGTCGGCGCATCCTTACGTGCTGGTCAATTATCAGGGCAATACGCGCGACGTGATGACGCTGGCGCACGAGCTCGGCCACGGCGTGCATCAGGTGCTGGCGGGGCCGAACGGCGCCCTGATGGCGCCGACCCCGCTGACGCTGGCCGAGACCGCCAGCGTGTTCGGCGAGATGCTCACGTTCCGGCGCCTGCTCGCCGGAACCGGCGACGCCAAGCAGCGCAAGGCGATGCTGGCCGCCAAGGTCGAGGACATGATCAATACGGTGGTGCGGCAGATCGCGTTCTACACCTTCGAGCGCAAGGTGCACACTGAGCGCAAGGCGGGCGAGCTCACCGCCGAGCGGATCGGCCAGATCTGGCTCGAAGTGCAGGCCGAGAGCCTCGGGCCGGCGATCACGCTCGAGCCCGGCTACGAGTCGTTCTGGACCTACATCGGCCACTTCGTGCATTCGCCGTTCTACGTCGATGCCTACGCGTTCGGCGATTGCCTGGTGAACTCGCTCTATGCGGTCTACGAGAGGGCACGCGAAGGCTTCGCGGAGCGCTACCTGGCGATGCTCGCGGCCGGCGGCACCAAGCATCACGCCGAGTTGCTGGCGCCGTTCGGGCTGGACGCGCGCGATCCGGACTTCTGGCGCGGCGGCCTTTCGCTGCTCGACCGGATGATCGGCGAACTGGAAACCATGGAGAAGAAATGAAACGGAACGGCGCCGCGCTCCAGACGTCGGGCCGCGAGGCGCTTGCGCCCGCCACTGCGCGCCCGCGGCGAGCGCTACCGCCGCCGACGACATGGCAGCGGACGACATGGCAGCGGACGACATGGCAATCGCGCCACGCGACCCCATCTGTGACGGGTCAACGGATCTCATCCCGACCATGAACGATCGTTCCGAGGCCGATCGCGAAAAGAACCGCCTGTCGGCGCGGGCGGTGCGCTATGCGCGCGTCGGCGCCAACGTCGGCGGCGTCGCGGCCCGGATCGCCGCCACCCGGGTGTTCGGCCTTGCGCACGACCGCGCCGGCAATGCGGCGGAACTGGCGGCCGCGCTCGGCGGGCTCAAGGGACCGATCATGAAGGTCGCCCAGCTGATGGCGACCATCCCGGACCTGCTGCCGCCGGAGTACGCCGCCGAACTCACCAAGCTGCAGAGCGACGCGCCGCCGATGGGCTGGCCGTTCGTCAAGCGCCGCATGATGGCGGAACTCGGGGCCGACTGGCAGAGCCGGTTCGCCGGATTCGAGCACAAGCCGGCGGCCGCCGCTTCGCTCGGTCAGGTGCATCGGGCGCGTTCGCACAGCGGCGCCGAACTGGCCTGCAAGCTGCAATATCCCGATATGCAGTCGGCGGTGGAGGCCGATCTCAAGCAGCTCGAGTGGCTGTTTGCGATCCATCGCCGGATGGACCCGGCGGTCGACACCACCGAGATCCACAAGGAGGTCAGCGCGCGGGTGCGCGAGGAACTCGACTATGTTCGCGAGGCCAAGCACGTGGCGCTGTACCGGACGATGCTCGCCCAGGTACCGCAGGTGCGGGTGCCGCAGGTGTGGCCCGAGCTGTCGACCCGCCGCCTGCTCACGCTCGACTGGCTGGAGGGCGACCGGCTGCTCAGCCACAAGGGCGGCAGTCTCGAGGTCCGCAACCTCCTGGCAATGGCGCTGTTCAAGGCGTGGTGGCATCCGTTCAATCGCTTCGGCGTCATCCACGGCGACCCGCATCTCGGCAACTACACGGTTTTCCACGACGACGGCGGCCCTGCGGGGATCAACCTGCTCGACTACGGCTGCGTGCGGATCTTCGCCGCCAAGTTCGTCGGCGGCGTCTACGATCTGTACCAGGGTCTGCTGCACGGCCGCGACGACCTCGTCGTGCAGGCCTACGAAACGTGGGGATTCCGCAGCCTCAGCCGCGAGCTGATCGATATCCTGAACATCTGGGCGCGGTTCATCTACGGGCCGCTGCTCGATGACCGCGTGCGGACGATCGCCGACGGCGTCAAGCCGTCCGAGTACGGCCGGCGCGAGGCCTTCCGGGTTCATCAGGCGCTCAAGGAGAAAGGGCCGGTCACCGTGCCGCAGGAGTTCGTGTTCATGGACCGCGCCGCGATCGGGCTCGGCGGCGTGTTCCTGCACCTCAATGCCAAGCTGAACTACTATCGGCTTTTCAACGAGGCGCTCGAACAGTTCGCGGTGGCCCGGGTTGCCGAGCGGCAGCGGGCCGCGCTGGAGGCCGTCGGCCTGGAGGCGATCGCGACCTGACGCCGCGGGGGCGGCGCGCGCGCAGCGTTCCCGCCGAAAACTCAACAAATTGGGGCTTCGGCAGGCCCGGTCATCGAGCCGTGTAGCGGGCGCGGGATCACCGCGGCTTGCGGAGATAGTGTGCGCAAGGATATGTCCCGCCGTTGCTTTTCGGCGACATTTGCGCTAAGCCGCGGCCACCGAGCCGACAGGTGGGAGGGAATCAGAATGGCCGCGCACGGCAGAGTCGCATACCTCTCAGCAGACGGTAACGACTATGTCGAGCACGAGCGTACATATCGACTGTTCGTCCAACTGACGAAGTGGGGAGCCACTTTCGTCGGCGTCGTTCTCATCTTGATGGCCGTGTTTCTCCTCTAAACCTGACCCCGGGCCCCCCGTTCGCCGTCCCCCGTCGGCATACAGACTCGGCGTGACCCGGATCGATACGGGCCGCTGCTGCCGTCGGAGACATCATGAAGATCGCTGTTGTCGCTGAAATCAATCCTGCGGAACCACGGGTTGCCGCAACTCCCGACACCGTGAAAAAGTTCAAGGCGTTGGGTGCCGAAGTGGTGGTCCAGCCCGGCGCCGGGCTGAAGTCCGGCGTCCTCGACGCCGAGTACGAAGCCGCCGGAGCCGTGCTGTCGGCGGATGCCGCTCGCGACGCCGATGTCGTCCTCAAGGTGCGCCGTCCGGAACCGGGCGAGCTCGGCGCCTACAAGAAGGACGCCCTGGTGGTCGCCATCATGGATCCCTATGGCAACGAGGCGGCGCTGGCGGAAATCGCCAAGTCCGGCGTCGTGGCCTTTGCCATGGAGCTGATGCCGCGCATCACCCGTGCCCAGTCGATGGACGTGCTGTCGAGCCAGGCCAACCTCGCCGGCTATCGCGCGGTGATCGATGCTGCCGCCGAATACGGCCGTGGCATCCCGATGATGATGACGGCCGCCGGCACCGTCCCGGCCGCCAAGACCTTCATCATGGGCGTCGGCGTGGCCGGCCTGCAGGCGATCGCGACCGCGCGCCGGTTGGGCGCCATCGTGTCCGCCACCGACGTGCGGCCGGCGGTGAAGGAGCAGGTCGCCAGCCTCGGCGCCAAGTTCATCGCGGTCGAGGACGAGGAGTTCAAGCAGGCCGAGACGGCCGGCGGCTATGCCAAGGAAATGTCCAAGGAGTACCAGGCCAAACAGGCGGCGTTGATCGCCGAACACATCAAGAAGCAGGACATCGTCATCACCACCGCGCTGATTCCGGGACGTCCGGCACCGCGGCTCGTCTCCAAGGAGATGGTGGCGTCGATGAAGGCGGGCTCGGTGATCATCGACCTCGCGGTGGAGCGCGGCGGCAATGTCGCCGGCGCGGTGGCCGGCGAGGTGGTGACGACGGCGAACGGGGTGAAGATCGTCGGCCATCTCAACGTGCC
>JAVBUK010000145.1:0-4361 GCA_031555345.1 Xanthobacteraceae bacterium
TGGCGGCGATGATGCGCACGTCGGTCTTGATCGGGGTGCGGCCGCCGACTGTCGTGTATTCGCCCTGCTGCAGGACGCGCAGCAGCCGGGTCTGCGCCTCCATCGGCATATCGCCGATTTCGTCCAGGAACAACGTGCCGCTCTCCGCCTGTTCGAAGCGGCCCGGATTGCGGGCGGTCGCGCCCGTGAAGGCGCCCTTTTCGTGTCCGAACAGTTCGGATTCGATCAGGTCGCGCGGAATCGCCGCCATGTTGACGGCGACGAACGGCCCGGCGCGCCGCTTGCCGTAGTCGTGCAGCGCCCGCGCCACCAGTTCCTTGCCGGTGCCCGACTCGCCGGTGATCATGACCGTGAGGTCGGTCTGCATCAAGCGGGCGAGAACGCGATAGATGTCCTGCATCGCCGGCGACCGCCCGACCAGTGGAATCTGGTCGAATTCCTCCGACGGCGCCGCCGCGCGAGGCCGCCCCTTGGGCTCCGACAACGCGCGCCCGACGATCGCGGTGAGCTCCTTGAGGTCGAACGGCTTGGGAAGATACTCGTAGGCGCCGCGCTCGGAGGCGCGGATCGCGGTCATCAACGTGTTCTGCGCGCTCATGACGATGATCGGAAGATCCGGGCGCAGTTTCTTGATGCGCGGCAGGAGATCGAAGGCGTTCTCGTCCGGCATCACCACGTCGGTGATGACGACGTCGCCGTCGCCCTGGCTGAGCCAGCGCCACAGCGTGGTGGCGTTGCTGGTCGAGCGGACCTCGTAGCCGGCGCGCGACAGCGCCTGGTTGAGAACGGTGCGGATCGCCGCATCGTCATCCGCGACCAGAATGCATCCCGCAGGCATGTCCTCTCCTCTCGTCCGCCATCCGCTCGGCCACTTGGTGGTCGGCGGATGGTTGCTTCGTTCGCCCGCCGCACGGGTTCGGCCAGATCCCCGTGGATCCGTCGAGCGTGTCAGGCTCCGCCGCCCGGCCCGGCGCCGTCACCCGTGAATTTCGGCATCAGGATGCGAAACACCGTTCGGCGCGGCTGCGATTCGCATTCGATGATCCCGCCGTGGTCGCCGACGATCTTGGCCACGAGCGCCAGTCCGAGGCCCGATCCGGTCGGTTTGGTGGTGACGAAAGGGTCGAACAAATGCGGCGTGAGGTCGTCCGGCACCCCCGGGCCGTTGTCCCTGACGCAGAACTCGAGCGGCAGCGACACCCGCGTCTTGCTGCCCGGCAGTGACAACCGGACACCGGGACGGAACGCGGTCGACAGCAGAATTTCGCCGTCGGTGGTCCGCTCGCCGATCGCTTCCGCCGCGTTCTTCACCAGGTTCAGGAACACCTGGACGAGCTGGTCGCGATTGGCCAGGACCGGAGGCAACGACGGGTCGTAGTCCTCCACGAACCGGATGCGGCGGGCGAATCCCGACTGGGCGAGACGCTTCACGTGCTCGAGCACCGAATGGATGTTGACCGGCTGGCGGTCCGCCGGGCGTTCGTCGGCGAACACCTCCATGCGGTCGACCAGCTTGACGATGCGATCGGCTTCGTCGCAGATCAGCCGCGTCAGCGTGCGATCGCCGTCGTCGGCCGACTGTTCCAGGAGTTGTGCCGCACCGCGGATGCCGGACAGCGGGTTCTTGATCTCGTGCGCCAGCATCGAGGCCAGCGCGACGACCGAGCGCGCCGCCCCCCGGTGCGTCAGTTGGCGGTCCATCTTGTCCGCCATCGTCCGCTCCTGCAGCATGACGATGACGTGGTCGGGCCACTCCGGCAGCGGCGCGACGTGCAGATCGACCACGCGGTCGCCGGGCAGACGCGGCGTACCCAGATCCACCCGGTATTCGTTGACGGCCGCGCCGCGCCCGCGCACCTGCTCGATCAAGGCGAGCAGCGGGCTCCCGAACGGGATGAATTCGCGCAGCCGATAACGCCGCAGCAACGACACCGACACCTCGAAAAAGGCTTCGGCGGCCGCGTTGCCGGCGACGATCCGTCCGTCCGGCCCGACCACGACGACCGGGTGCGGCAGGGCGTCGAGCACGGCACCGGCGATCGTTTCGCGCGCCGGTGCCGGCGGGTGGTGGGCATCGAAACTCATGCCGTGGCCCTCCGCGACAGATCGACGAACACCTCGTCCAGGCCGCGACGGACCTCGACCGGGTCGACCGCGGTCAGAATCCGGCGGCGCGCCGCCTCGACGCTCTGGTGGCCCACGCCGGCGGAGCCGATCGCGGTGTCGAGCGCCCAGGTCAGATGCTTGCGGGCGTGGCGGATACCGATGCGAACCCCGTAATGCGCCAGGATATCGTGGTGCAGCTCCGTCACGATGGCATGCTGCTGCGCCAGCGGCGGCGCCGGCTCGCGCCCGCCGCCGGCGAGTTCGCGTGCCAGTTGGCCCGGGAGCCAGGGTCTCCCCTGGGCGCCGCGTCCGACCATCACCGCATCCGCCTGCGAAGCCGAAAGCGCGGCGCGCGCGCTCGCGACGTCGACGATGTCGCCGTTGACCACGACCGGAATCGATACCGCGGCCTTGACGACCCGCACGCCCTGCCAGTCGGCGTGCCCCTTGTAGAACTGACAACGGGTGCGGCCATGCACGGTGACGAGTTGCACACCGGCGGCCTCCGCGCGCCGCGCCAGTTCGGGCGCGTTGCGACTGCGGTCGTCCCAGCCGAGCCGCATCTTCAAGGTGACCGGCACCGAAACCGCCGCGACCGTCGCCTCGAAGAGCGTCAACGCATGATCGAGGTCGCGCATCAGCGCCGACCCCGAGGCGCCGTTGGTGACGTGCCTGGCCGGGCACCCCATGTTGATGTCGATGATCTGGGCGCCCTCGCCTTCGGCAATCCGCGCGGCCTCGGACATCCATCGGGCCTCGCAGCCGGCGAGTTGGACCACGTGTGTGCCGGCCCCGTGCTGCTCGATCCGACGCCGCATGTAGCGTTGGCCATCGGCGAGTGCCGCACACGCCGCCATTTCGGCGACCACCAGGCCGGCGCCCAGCCGCGCCACCAAGCGCCGGAACGGCGCATCGGTCACACCGGACATCGGTGCCAGCAACACGCGGTTGGCAAGCGTGACCGGACCAATTTTCAATGGCTCTTGTGCGGTTTTCGGGTATAGAACGTCCATGTCAGTTTGCCTAGGAATTAGGCTCGAACAGATATTGCTTAGAGATTAGACAATTTTCAACAGAGTGCAAGCACACGGTTGCACAATCAGCAATAGAAGATCCAAAACCCGCTCGGCCATTGTGCCGTGGGCCCGTGACGCGCTAAACCGCGTTGTGACGCGCTATACCGCGTTCGAAAACGCATTCGGTTGAACACACCAACAGCGAGCTCAGAATGCCGGGCGGGGTGGCAGCGGTGGTCGTGGCAGGCGGGCGCGGAATTCGCGCCGGCGGAAATTTGCCAAAACAATACAGGGCTTTGAGTGGCGTTCCGATGCTCCGGAAGACGTTGGCGATCTTTGCCGCGCACCCCCAGGTCGATTGGGTCCAGCCGGTCGTCCGCCGCGAGGACAGCGAAATGTACCGACAGTCCGCCGCCGGGCTCGATCTGCTGGCCCCGGCCTTGGGCGGGGCGACCCGGCAGGATTCGGTTCGGGCCGGGCTGGAGGCGCTCGAACCCCACCGGCCGGCCATCGTGCTGGTACATGACGCAGCCCGGCCGTTTGCATCGGCAGCGCTGGTGTCACGGACCATCGCCGCGGCGAAGGCTGGTGGTGGTGTACCCGGGATTCCGATGCGCGACACCATCAAGGAAGTCGGCGACGCCGGCCGGGTGGTGCGCACCCTCGACCGGTCCCGGTTGCGCGGCATTCAGACGCCGCAAGGGTTTCCGTTCGATGCGCTGCTGGTGGCGCATCGCCGGGCGGCGGCGGCAGGACGCGACGACTTCACCGACGACGCCGCCCTGGCCGAGTGGGCCGGCATGACGGTCAGCGTGTTCGACGGAGAGGAGGGCAACATCAAGATGACGACGCCGGAGGATTTTGCCCGCGCCGAAGCCGCCGACATCGCCGCCCTCGGCGACATCCGCATCGGGACGGGCTACGACGTCCACGTGTTCGTCGACGGCGATCATGTCTGGCTCGGGGGCCTGCGTATTCCCCACGAGCGCGGCATGAGCGGTCATTCCGACGCCGACGTCGCGCTTCATGCCGCCGTCGACGCCATTCTGGGCGCGCTGGCCGAGGGCGACATCGGGGCCCATTTTCCCCCCTCCGATCCGCAGTGGAAAGGCGCCGCCTCTGATCGGTTCCTGGCGTTCGCCGTCGAGCGTATCCGCGCCCGCGGCGGCCGGCTGATGCATCTCGACATCACCATCGTGTGCGAGGCGCCGAAGATCGGTCCGCATCGTGACGCCATGC
>JAVBUK010000105.1:0-5122 GCA_031555345.1 Xanthobacteraceae bacterium
CCACATCAAGCTGTACAGCGAGGAGGGTCTCGGCACGACCGTCAAGATATTCCTGCCGCGCAGCCACGACGTCGCCGACGCCAAGCCGGTCGAAGTCTCCGCCGTGCCGGTCGGCCGCAGCGAGACCATCCTGGTGGTCGAAGACGACGACACCGTGCGCCGCTACGTGGTCGCGCAGCTCGCCAGTCTCGGCTATTCGGCCCTCTCGGCCAGCAACGGCGGGGAGGCTCTGGCGATCGTCGACAAGGGGACGCCATTCGACCTGCTGTTCACCGACGTGGTGATGCCGGGGGGAATGAACGGGCGACAGTTGGCCGACGAGGTGGCCCGCCGACGCCCCGGCACCAGGACGCTGTTCACGTCCGGCTATACCGAGAACGCCATCGTGCATCACGGACGACTGGACGAGGGCGTCACCATTCTCAACAAGCCCTACCGCAAGGGTGAGCTGGCGCAGAAGATCCGCGCCTGCCTCGAAGCGCCCGGCGGATAGGGGGTGGCACGCCGGGGAGCGGCGAGTGGCCAAACGCACCGATGTCGAGGCGGCCCTGCGGCGGCTGGCGCCGCGCCTTCCGGCCTACGAGTTCGGGGTCGTCGCCGACCATGCCGCCGACAGCTCCGGTCTTCGCATGTCCACGCCGGACAGCGCGGCGTGGCTGGCGCTGGTCGCCTATGCGCGGCACGCCCGCACCGACTACGACGATCTGCTGGTGCAGGGTTATGACCGTGACAGCGCCCGGTTCTTCGTCGCCGATGCGTTGCGGGCGACACTGGACGAATGGGGCGTGCGCCGCCGTCTCGGCGACGATGATTGACACGAGACCCGACTGATCCGTTGCTCGGGCCCTATTCCGACGACGCGGTCGTGGTCGAAGCCGCGACGAAATTCGCGATTGCCTCGATGGTGTCGGGCGCCAGGGGGAGCCCGGGGTTCGCGTCGGCCAATGCCTACCGATGCGCGGGTTGGTCTCGCGCTCGCGGATTAAATCCGGTCCCTGGCCTTGCTCTTCTTCCGGTCGGTTATCACTGCGACCAGCAAAATGAGAAGATGCACACCCACGATGACCGCTGTTGAGAACACCATGGCGATATCGAGAATGATTTCTGTTCCGCGGTCCACCCCGTCCGGCGAGAGGAGGTTCGTCGGGCGATAAATCATGAACCGCACTGCAAACGCGAAGACGACGAATACCAAAAGGGCAAGCTCCTTGGGCGCGTGCCAGGTGGGCGTGCCGGTCGAATCCCATTGCATGGCGATCTGGTCGCCGCTGATGCGCCTGCCGAGCAGGAAATTGCACACCCACATGAACATGATCGCGAACCAGAAGACGGTGTCGGCCGACACGGTCTTCAACATGTCATCCGCTGTCGTCATCATTGCGACAACGGCGTCCATCGTCATTCCCGCTCATGATCTGTCCCGCAGTACGATGCCGCACCGGCGATGTCGGTCCCGGGCGGACGTTCTTCGTTGTGAGGATGTTCATCGTGCGGATGTTCGGCGGGTCGGCCTTCCGACCCGGCTTACGGGCCGGAGGGCTTGCGACGGTGTGACCGAGGGCGCGCGTGACGGCCGCAATTCGCTGCGGTGCCCGTCACCGCTCCGGCGGCGGGGTCGAGGCGCCGCCGGAGGGCACTGTCCTCAATCGTACACCGTCTCCCCGTAATGGTCGGAGTCGACCACCGCCTCGATGACGGTCGGCCCGGTCGCCGCAAGCGCCCGGGTGACGGCCGCCGCCAGGGCGTCGGCGTCGCGCACGCCGACGGCCGGAACGCCGAAGTAGTGCGCGGGCGGGTCGCGATAGGCGTCGCGTTGCAGTTCGGTGCCGTACACCGGCAACTGCCGCCGCTGCTGCTTCACCCTGATCAGCGACAGCCAGCGGTCGTCGAGCACGACGATCGGCAGCGCCAGGCCCGCCCGTCCCGCGGCTGCGACCTCGCCGCAGGTCATCTGGAAGCAACCGTCGCCGATCACGCAACAGACCGGCAGGTCGGGGCGCGCCAGCTTGGCGGCGATCGCCGCCGGCAGGCCGAAACCCATCGACGACCAGCCGTTGGTGAGGTGGAAGGTGCGGGGCGCGTGGGCGCTCCATTGCCCGCAGATCTGGTGGGTGTGGGCGCCGACGTCGAAGCAGAGGATGCCCTCGGGCGGCAGGGCGCGGCGGACCGCGTCGATCGCCGCGTGGGCGGTGAACGCGGCAGCTGCCGGCCGCAGCGTCGCCTGGAGCGTGCGGCGGTGATCGGTGAGCGTTGTCGCCGGCCAGGCGTGCCGGGCGGGGGGCTGGGCGCCAAGCTGCGCCAGTGTGGTGTCGAGATCGCCGCAGACCTGGTGCGCGAGCCGGACCGTAGGCGCGATATCGGCCGGCTGGTTATCGATATGGAGCAGCGGCACGTCGCCGATCCAGGCTTCGTATTCGACCTCGATGGTGTCGTAGCCAAGGCCGACAATCAGGTCGGCCGAGTGAAGCAGGCGTCGCTGCACCTGGCGGCAGGCGCGTTCGATGCAGCCGACCGCGAGGGGATGGTCCTCGTCGATCATGCCTTTGGCCATCGCGGTGGTGGCAACAGGCAGGTCGTAGCGCTCGATCAGGTGACGGAGCCGGTCCGGGTCGCGCAGCCGCATGGCGTTCGCACCGATCACCGCGATCGGCCGGGCGGCGCCGCGGATCAGCTGGGCGGCGCGCGCGATGTTCGCCTCGGCGGCCGGCGCAATGGTCGCCGCGCCTTGGCCGGGCGGTTCCAGCACCGGAACCGGTTCGCGGGCGGGGGCGAGGGCAACATCCTCGGGAAGGTCGAGATGGACCGGGCCTTGCGGTTCGGTCAGCGCCAGGCGGATCGCCTGCGCCAGCGTCGACGCGATGTTGCCCGGCTCGAGCCGCAGGGTCGCCTTGGTGATGGGGGCGAACAGCGCGTGGTGGTCGATCCACATCTGGATCCGGCGACCCAACTGGTCGGTCGGAAGATTGCAGGTGATCGCAATCATCGGCGAGCGGTCCAGGAAGGCACAGCCGACGCCGGTCGCCAGATTGGTTGCTCCCGGCCCGAGGGTCGCCAGCGCAAAGCCGGGTATACCGGTCATCCGCGCGGTCACGTCGGCAGCGAACCCGGCCGAACCCTCGTGGGCGGTGAGGATGAAGTCCATACCGGCCGACCGCATCGCTTCCATGAGCGGCAGCACGTTGCCTGACGGGACTCCGAAGCCGCGTTGGACTCCGGCGGACTTGAGCGTGGCGATGATCAGATCGGCGTTGTTCATGTGTGCATACGGTTATGAAGGGGACAAGGCCGTTATAGCCGAGTTTGCGACCAAAGGCTGGGCTCCTTTGCCGCAGTTCTGGCTGTCGGATACCGGTTTTCCGCAAGGGGTCTTTGCGCGGAATCAAAGCTGAGGGCCGCCCATGGGCGTTGATGGTCTGGTCTCGAAGCGCCATCCCGAAGCAAGAGGGCTTCCAACATGCGTGTCCCGACCCTGCGCACTGCATTCCGGGTCGCCACCGTCCTGATGGCGGTGGCGATTGATCTCGGCGGCGCGCGGTTTTCGGGAGCTCAACCGATCACCGAGGTGCCGGCCTCCGACCGGGTCAGTCCTGCGATCACCTATTACCGCCGGGTGACGCCGCAGATCGCCGCAGCCGGCCTGCTGCGCGAGGGGGCGCTCGCCGACCTCAAGTCGCTCGGGTTTGCCATGATCGTCGACCTGCGCGGCCCCCAGGAGCGCTCCGAGGCCGAGCAGCGCGCCGCGGCGGCAAACGCGATCCGCTACGCCAACATTCCGGTGACCACCGCCGTACCGACCGATGCGCAGATCGTCGAATTTTCCCGGCTGGTCGAGGACGCCGGCAATTACCCGATGATCGTCCACTGTGCGTCGGCCAATCGGGTCGGCGCCATGTGGGCGCTGTATCGCGCCGCCCGCGGCACGCCGTTCGATACCGCGCTTTCGGAGGGGCGGGCGATCGGTATGCAGCCGCCGCGCGAGCAGGCCGTGCGCGAGCGTCTGGCGAGGCCGCCGTTCACCAATCCGCCGAAAGCCGACTGACCGGTTGTTCGGATCAGTCGGGCTGTTGGACAGCCCCAACCACTGGTGCGATCCGGCGCTCGAGCAACCCGGCGGTCCGCTGCTCCCAAGACTGGCGATGTGTTTTTCCAGTCCGGTCACGCGGGTGAGGATGCGCAACGCGCTTCGGATCGTCGCGGAAGTTCATGAAACCATGGGGTTGTTGGCTGATGCTTCACCGGATTGTGAGGCTTCCGCATCGGGATCATCCAAGTATGGTGTCATGATATATGTATGGCGGCGTCGGACCCTCGGTCTTGAAAGGCGGAGGCCGACGGCGTTAGATTGTCACCGCAATCTCAACGGGGTGTCCGGTGGAATTCGCCACCGGGCTGAGAGGCGGATCGCCAACCCGTCGAACCTGATCCGGGTCATGCCGGCGGAGGGAGCTTGAGATGCACGCGCCCATCGATCTTCCCGCGTTTGCAGCCGATATCCTCGCCCGCGTGCGCGACCAGCGGCCGCGGGTGCATTGTATCACCAATGCGGTGGCCCAGGCCTTTACCGCCAATGTTCTGCTTGCCGCCGGGGCGGTCCCGTCGATGACCCTCGCGGTCGATGAGGTCGCCGGGTTCGTCGCCGGGGCGAACGCGCTTCTGGTCAATCTCGGCACCATGGATCCGGAGCGTCGCGCGGCGGTCGGCATTGCCGTCGGGCAGGGGCGCGATCGCGGACTGCCGTGGGTGTTGGACCCGGTGATGGTCGATCGTTCGGCGCAGCGCGCGGACTTCGCCCGCGGCCTGCTTGCCGCAGGGCCGCGGGTCATCCGGCTCAATCCGAGCGAATTCGCGATTCTGGCCGACACCCCGGCGAACCCGGAGGCCTGTACGCGTTTTGCCGCCGAACGCTCCAGCGTCGTCGCCTTGACCGGCCTGGTCGACATCGTGGCAGGCGCGACGCGAAGGGTTTCGATTTCGAACGGCGATCCGCTGATGGCCAAGGTCACCGCCATGGGGTGCGCCGGGTCGGCATTGGTCGCCGCCTGCCTGGCGGTCGAACCCGACGCCTTCACCGCCGCGGCGGCTGCCCTCCTGCTGATCGGGGTTGCGGGCGAAGTCGCCGCCG
>JAVBUK010000304.1:0-8110 GCA_031555345.1 Xanthobacteraceae bacterium
GGCGCGGCAGTTCCAATCAGTATTCGGACAGCCTGATCGAACTGTGCGAGCAACTGCTGTCTCGGCGCGGCGAAGCGTCGGGGGCGGCGCTCGCGCGCGAGATCCTGGCCCGCTACGCCGAACTGACGACCGGGCCGCGGATCGCATTGTTCGAGGAGCTTTCGACCCGCTTCGCGGTCGACCGAACGGGGTTGGAAGCGGCCATCGACTGCTGGAAGAGTGCGCCGTCCGACATCAACGCCGCGGCGATACACCTCGCCGCCGAACCGCGGCGCCAGGAACTGTTCCGGCGGCTCAATCTGGCGCCGGACGGCACGGCAGCGTTGGTGCGCATGCGCGAACATCTCGCCGAGGTGGTCAGGCGCCGCGACGATCTCGCCGCGCTCGATCACGATTTCGTGCATCTGTTCACTTCTTGGTTCAATCGCGGCTTCCTGGTGCTGCAGCGGATCGACTGGTCGACGCCTGCCAACATCCTGGAGAAAATCATTCATTACGAGGCGGTGCATGCGATCGTCGACTGGAAGGATCTGCGTGCCCGCATCGATTCGCCGGATCGGCGTTGCTACGCGTTTTTTCATCCGGCCATGGTCGATGAGCCGCTGATCTTCGTCCAGGTCGCGCTGACGCGCGAGATCGCGGCGACGGTCCCGCCGATCCTGGCCACCGACGCCGAACGTATCGATCCCGAGACGGCCACCACGGCGGTGTTCTATTCGATCTCCAACTGCCAGCGCGGTCTCGCGGGCGTGTCGTTCGGCAGCTTCCTGATCAAGCGGGTGGTGGCGGAGATTTCCCACGAGTTCCCGCGGCTGACGACCTTTGCGACGTTGTCGCCGATCCCCGGGTTCGCCGATTGGCTCGAACGCGAACGCCGCCGCGGGTCGGCGACGATCCCGGACCGGGACCGTGCGGCGTTGGCGCTGCTCGACACCGCGGGCTGGCCGGCGGATCCGGACAAGTGCCGTGTCATCGAGGAGCCGCTGTTGCGCGCGGCGGCGGCCTATTTCTTCAACGCCCGAACGCGGTCGGACGCACCGGTCGATCCGGTCGCGCGCTTCCACCTCGGCAACGGGGCGCGGCTGGAACGCATCAACTGGATGGCCGACCCTTCCGCCAGGGGCATTCGGCAGTCGCACGGCGTGATGGTGAACTACCGGTACGACCTCGCCGACATCGAGTTCAACCACGAGTCCTATGCGGGGCGCCGGGCGATCGTCGCCTCGAACGCCGTCAAGCGGCTGGCGCGCATCTCACGCGACTCGGTATCGGGTTCCTCGGATTAGAAACGGCGCTTCGGGTGCGTTTGACGGCGCAGCCGGGCAGGCCCGGGCATCGACCGGATGTTCCACCCCCGCAAGGGGCTGTCGGGCCGCTGATCGCCGGTACCGAAACGGTCTGCACGGTCGATGCCGCGGCTGTCGTCGGTTGCTAAACTTGCCGAGCCTCTGTTTACGCAAGGGAAACATCTTGTCGGTTATTCCTTGGGCGAGCGCGTCCGTGTCCCCATGCATCCGATCAGCAACTTTGAACGCTTCATCAAGTCGATCGACGTTCTGATCGTCGACGACAACCTGTTCGTGCGGAAGCTGATCCGCAACCTCCTCGTCAGTATCGGGGTCAAGGGCGTGCATGAGGCGATCGACGGCATATCCGGTCTCGAGGCCATCCGCACGCTGTCGCCCGACATCGTGGTGCTCGATTGGGAAATGCCACGGCTCAATGGCGCCGAACTCGTCCGTATCGTTCGTTCGCCGGGGGTTTTTCCGATACCGGACGTTCCGATCATCATGCTCAGCGCCCACGGTGAGCGCTGGCGGGTGGTGGAGGCGATCCGGCTGGGGGTCAATGAATTCTTGATGAAGCCGGTTTCCGCCAAGGCGCTGCTCGACCGGATGGTGTCGGTTCTGGCCAAGCCGCGCCCGATGGTCCAGCTCGGCAATTATTACGGTCCCGAACCCCGCAAGCCGTTTCCCGAAACGGTGGAACGTCCGACCGGCCCGCTGGTGGTCACAGGGTGCTTGCGGGCTTGATCCGGAATCCGGAAATCCCATCGCATTGGCTGGCTCCGGCGCGAATGACGCGGTGTTTGCGTCTTTCGCGACGGTCCTGGGCATCGGCCATGCACCGGGGGAACGACGATCGCGGAACGCTCACTCGCTGTCGCGCGTGCCTGGTGGCCGGAACAGATAGACCAGGAACCACACCGGCACGATAATCAGCGAGCCGAGCAGCATGTTCGGAAGAGCCCACTCCAGGCTCTGGCGTCCCAGTTCGAGTATGCGGTCGGTCGAGACCCCGAACTCTTTCATCAGGGACTGGGCGGTGATGCCGAAATGGGCGAGAATCGTGCCGACGATCAGCGAAGCAACCGCGATCTTGGCCAACGTCCGTAGGAGGGTCTCGACCATCCCTCGCCCCATTACCGGTCTATCCGGCGAGTGATTCGTGATGGGGGATCATAATCCATCGAACCTCCGCCGCCACGCGAGTCGGGGTTGCTCGACTGGCGTACCCGAAAGCAGGTGGCGGCTTTCGCAACGGATCGTGCCTCCCGACAGCAACGGCGGGCATCGGCTCGATCGCTTCGCGATCGGGGATGCGGCCGACATCCGGACGCTCCAGGAGTTTGGACGCTCCAGGAGTTTGGACGCGCCAGGAGTCTGGGCGCCCCAGGTGCCGCGGCGGTAATCCGTCATGTGTTTATTGGGGCGGTGGTGTAACGGTAGCGGGTTCGCTCGGCTGGGCCGGGGGGGCTCCGGTGAGCTTTTCGATGGCGGAGCGGATCTGATCGCGCGTCTTGCGGTTGTTCAATGCGTCGCGCAGCGGTGCGGCCGCGCCGGAGCGGCGGATCAGGGTCTGGGCGTCCGGCAGCATGATCGGGTCGTCCCAGCTCCCCTGGATGACGAACGGCAGCTCGAACGCGGGCTCCCTGTCGTTCTGGGTGAGCACGAGCCCAGCCGAGCCTTTGAGGTCGAGCTCTCGGGTCGGCACGGAGGCCGACCCCGACATCCCGACCTTCACCGTGGGGCCGTCGAAACTGACGCTTCCGACGTTGATGATACCGTCCGCCACGCTGAGGTCGACCGTCAGGGTTTCGTACGGGGTGTGACCGGACCGGAAGTCGCCCTGCCCCGACAGGGGCCGGCGCTCCAGCCGGCGGAGCAACTGTTCGACGTTGACGCCGGCCAGCGCTCCCTTGCGGGCTTTGATGCTTGCGGTCCCGTTGAGCGTGCGGGTCAGTGCGTGAATGCTTGGTCCGGCCCCTTCGATGGCCACGCTCACCTGGCCCTTGCCTTCGAGGCGGCGCGTTCCGAACAGATCGCCCAGGCAGGTGTCGAGGTCGACGTTGGAGAACAGCAGGTCGGCCTTGAAGTCCGCCCCGGGCTCGGACTTCGCCATCATGACGGCGCCGGTGATCACGCCGTTGAACGCCTGGCTCTCGCCGATCGTCACCGCCAGACGGCCGCCGCGCAGATTGGCCGCCAGCGCGGTGCGTCCGAGCTTTGCGTTTCCGATCGACACCCGCGCCGCCGACAGCCGCAGATCGAGGTCGAATCCGGCAAGCCCCTCCAGCCGGATCGGCATGCGATCCCAGTCGCGCGTATTCGCCGTGACCAGCCGCGCCGTGGATACGTAGGGGGTCAGATCGAGAACATCGACCGCGAGCGTACCCTGCCAGGTGCGCCGTCCGGTCGACGCATAGCTCAGCACCCCTTCGGCGAGATTGCCGTCGAGTTCGAGGCTGACGCCGGACAGCGCGATGTTGCTGCCCACCACGTTGGTCCGCGCCTTGAGGGTGAAGGGACCGAATCCGCCTCCGGGCAGCGGCTTTTCCCCGGTCCAGCGCATGGCGTCCCGCAGCGAAGGCGCGTCCACGGTGAGCGCGCCATCCACCTTCAGACTCGGCGCGCTGCTCATCATTCCGTCGAACGCGATCTTCATCGGCGCGCCGTCGAGCCTGAGTTTGAGGCTGGAAACGTCGCCGCTCAGAGCCGCTCGAAGGTCGCCGAACGACAGCGAGGTGTCCACGTCCTCCCCATGCCAGGAGAAGCGGCCGGATGCGGTGAAGCTGCGCGTCACCGACGGCAGCGACAGCGACAGGTTGAGCGCCGACAGCGTCTCGGTCAGCTGGTGGGGCGAATCATGCACCACCATGGTCCCGTCGCTGATGTTGATCTGGGAAAATACCATCCCGCGGCTCACGCGGGTGGCGTTCGGCCCGATCGCCCGCACCAGCGATCCCAGCAGCGTGGTCCAGTTCGAGACGCCGGCATCGTCGATGTCGACCAGGATCTGCGGACGGTCGAGCGTGATCTCGGATATTTCGATGCGGCCGGTCAGCAGCGGCAGCGTGCGCAGCCGCACGATTGCCCGATCCGTCGACAGCGCGGCGCGGCCGTTCTTGTCCTCGATCACCATTTGGCCGAGTTCGACCGAGCCGGAGGGAAAAAACGAAATCCGGGTGTGGCCGCGCATCGCCGGCACCATCCCGGTCGCCGCGCGGATTTCGGCGATCACGGCTTCGCGTGCATCGTCGGGGGAAATCAACAGCGACGCGATGCCGAGCGCGGCCGCGCCTGCCGTGCAAGCGGCCACGACTGCAATTCCCAGGCGCTTGAATGCGGTGGTGGCCTTCACGGAAGGAGGATCCGGTTCGATCTGGACCTCGGGCGGACTACACCGCCCGAGAGGGGTGAGGCAACCTGCTTCTGCTCTGTGACCGATTCGTGGCCGGACGCCACAGCCGCGTGCCCGGTGCCGCGAAAGGTTGTCGGATAAGATGAATTCGACCCCTGGCGTGCATTTCGCCGCGGCGATGGTGGCCGCGATCGGTCCGGACGGTGTCCCGCCGGCAAACCCCGGCTTGCCGCAGGTGAAATCACCGGCCTCGGTGAATACCGGTCGCGTCCGAGACGGAGTGGTATTTGCGTTCGCGCACGCGTCGGGCTCGTGTTTGGTGGTGTTGTTCGATTGCTGCAACCGCCTTTGCGGCGCCTCCGGCTTGGAGCCTCGGAGAAACACTTACGCCGAAGGAATGGTCGCGCTATTCGGGTAGGGGCGCTCGGTGCAGGCCCTCGGCCGGTTCTGTGCCGGCTGCGCGCAGGTCGGCGCGCGCGGGTCGGCGCGGGCGGCGAGGCGCCGGCGCAAGGGCTATCGCGTCGGCCGTGCGGCCGGAGGTTCGCCGGCCCAGGCGATCTCGGCGACCAGTTTGTTGACGATCGCCTGGCCGAACGCCTTGAAGTCCTGGGCCACCAGGACGAAGGCGCCGGGTCCGCCGATGACATTGTCGCGAAAGTAGTGGTCGAGCCCGCCGGGCGGATTGGTGTGTTCGACGTTCCACGCCGGGGGCTGGTCGCTCAGAATGACGAGCCCGTTGATCGTCATCCCCTGGGCGACGGCTTGGTCGCGGACGGTCGTCACGTCGCGTCCCGAATTGTTGGTTCCGTCGCCGGACACGTCGATCGTCCGTCGCCGTGATTCGAACGGCGAACGGGAGAATTGACCGATGGCGAACTCGATCCCGCCGCTGATCGAGGTGCGGTCGGCGAACGCCCGCGGCGCTTCGGCGAGCTGGCTGCCGAACTGCTGAGCCGAGGCCGTGTCACGGATGATGGTCCAGTCGACGACGAGCTTCTGGTTGCCGGCCCCGGACCACTCGACATAAGCCGCGGCGATCTGGCCGCGCGGACCGGAACGGATCGCCTCGAGCACGCGCGGGTCGGCGATGGCGGCGGCGTAGCCGTCGCGTTGGAGCTGGAACTTGCGGGCGTCGACGCTGCGGGAAACGTCGGCGGCCAGCACCAGCAGCAGATCGACGCCCTCCGTTCCGCGGGCTGCCGATCCGAGGACGACGAACGCGCCGACGCCGGCCAGCACCAGCGCGGCCCGGCGCGACAGACGGAGGGCGTGCGTCATCGTGCTTTCCTCGTGTTTTCCCGCGCGCGCAACCCGCCGGCGCCGCCGGGCGGAACCGAGGTCCGGTGCGCGGCGTCGTGCGCGGCCGCGACGGACATCCGAGGTTCAATCCGAATTCCGCAGGTCCGTTCCATGGGGTGGAATTCGGTGCGCCCGCGGCGCGCGCGCAGCCATCCGTCGGTCACGCAGTGATCGGGCGGGCGGCGGACCAGTGTCCCGGTTCCGACGTTCGGCTCCGTCTGCAGCCCGCTCCGAACGAACGTCGGAACCGCAAGGACACTGGCAGCTCCATGGTGCTGGTGTGGTTTTGGATTTGACGTTGCGATGAAGCGCGTGCCGCGAGCGCGATCGGAACGTCAAATCCACCACACCAGCGGTCGGAACGGAGGTGGTGGTCAGTCCGCTGCGACGCGCGCGGCGGGGAACACGATCTCCACCAGTGTGCCGTCGCCGATCTTGCTCGATATCGCGAAGCCGGCGTGGTTGGCTTCCGCCAGCGCCTTGGTGAGCGGCAGGCCGAGGCCGGTGTCGGCCGAACCGTTGCGCGGTGCGATCGCCGGCTGACGGAACGGCTCGAGGACGGCGGCGAGAGCACCCTGGCTCATGCCGCTTCCGGTGTCGCGGACGTGCAGGATCGCGTCGCCGCCGTCCGACAGCGCGGTCGACACGATCACCTGACCGCCGGCGGCGGTGAGCTTGAGGGAGTTGGACAGGAGGTTGAGCACGATCTGGCGGACCGCGCGCGGGTCCGCCAGCACCGGCCGCAGGCTCGGCTGCAGCGAGGTCCGGATGATGATGCGTTGGCGATTGGCCTGGGGCTGTATCAACGCGACGCAGTTGCGCACCATGTCGTTGAGCTGGACGGCGGCGAAGCGGAGTTCGAGTTTTCCGGACTCGATCTTCGACAGGTCGAGCAGGTCGTCGAGCAGCGATACGACATGGTTGCCCGACGCACGGATGTCCTTGAGGTAGTCGCGATAGCGTTCGTTGCCGATCGGTCCGAAGCGCTCGTCGATCATCACTTCGGAGAAACCGATGATCGAATTCAGGGGCGTCCGGATTTCGTGGCTGATCTTGGTCAGGAAGTCGGCTTCGGCGGTGGAACACTTTTCGGCGCGCCGACGCTCGGCGACGAGTTCCCGTTCGGCGTTCTTCCAGGCGGTGATGTCGCGCAACACGACGGCGAGTTTGTCGGGGCTCTCGGCAATCCGGCCGACCGCCATCAGCAACGGCACCGGTCTGTTCTCGCCCGCCAGCCCGGCCACCTCCCGCTGCTCGGGGGTGCCGGCCGCCGTATTGCGCGGCGCGGTCTCCAGGCTCTGCAGCGCGCCGCTGCGACTTTCCGCCGCGAGCAGCTCGGTCAAGCGGGTGCCCGTCAGGGCGCCGGGCGCGCGGCCGAACAGCGCCTCCGCCCGGCCGTTCGCCGACAGTATCCGGGCGTCCCGGTCGACCACGACGACGCCGTCGGTGGTCGTTTCGAGGATGGCGTGAAGCTCCTTGCACTCCGCCTGCGCCAGGCGTAGCGCCACGTCGGCGGCCGAGCGGTGGCCGTCGGCGTCGGCCAGCACCAGCATGAGCGCCGGTGCGCCGCTCCACGCGACCGAGAACAGGCGCCCCTCCACCGGAATCCGGTCGCCACTGATTGCCGCGATGGTGATCGAGCGTCCCGGGCCGCCGGTCTCGTCGGCATCGGATTCGCCCGGTTCGGCGAACAGGCTGTCGAGACCGCCGGCCGCGGCAAGCGCTTCCAAGTCGCGATATCCGGTCCACGCGAGAAAAGTTCGATTGGCGTGGATCACAAGATTCTGGCGATAGATCAGGATGCCGATCGGCAGGCGATCGAGCAGCCGGCGGACCGAATCGACGTCGAATGCATCGTCTGCCTGCCCGCGCCCGGACGCGACGATGGCGGCCGCGCCGTCCTGTTCGGAACGGGAGGGGAGGGCCGGCTCGTCCGCAAGCGGAGGATCGGTATCGGCGATCGGGGCGGCGCCGCCGATCGTGGCTCCGCTCTCGCCGCGCAGGCGGGCGGTGAGCTGGCGGGCGATTTCGCCGAACGCGTTGCGTTCGACCGGACTGAGGGCGGAATTCCTCGCCTCGGCCATCGCCCGGAACGGCACCACGTTGGGAGTGGCGGCGACCGCGGTGAACGGCGGATGCCGGGGTTCGTCCGGTCGCGGCGCGGCCGCCG
>JAVBUK010000432.1:0-4876 GCA_031555345.1 Xanthobacteraceae bacterium
CGATCGCTCTTGCGGCACGTTCTTCATCGGAACGTCGAATCCAAGACCACACCGGTCTCGTGGAGGTGCTAGTGTCCTTTTCGGTTCCGACGTAGGTACCGAGCGGGCTGCAGACGGAGCCGGACGTCGGAACCGGGACACCGGTGCGTTCGAGCGGCGCTTTTTTCTCCGGTCGGGATACCGCGACACCCGGACCGCGATGGTGTATCTGGCAAGAGGCTGTGACGCGCCAAGGGAGGGACCAGCCGGTGCTCGACGATTTCCAGACTCCCACATCCCTCGAAAAGGATCGGCACGACGCCGACGTCGAAGCGTGGAAGCGCGAACTCCGGGATCACCTGTTCTTCGTGCTCGGACGCTTCCCGGCGACCGCGACCACCAACGACAAGTACCTGGCGCTGGCCTACAGCGTGCGCAACCGCCTGCTCGGCCGCTGGGTCAGGACCTCGGAGACGTATTACCGGCGCCGGGTTCGCACCGTCGCCTATCTGTCCGCCGAGTTCCTGCTCGGCCCTCATCTCGGGAACAATCTGGTCAATCTCGGCGTCTATGACACCGTCAAGCAGGCGGTCGAGGAACTCGGATTCGACTTCCAGACGCTGCTCGACCAGGAGCACGAACCGGGGCTGGGCAACGGCGGCCTCGGCCGGCTCGCCGCCTGCTTCATGGACTCGCTCGCCACCCTCGAAATCCCCGCGGTCGGGCACGGCATCCGCTACGAGTTCGGGATGTTCGAGCAGCAGATCCGCGACGGCTGGCAGGTGGAAGTCGCCGACAAGTGGCTTCGCCTCGGCAATCCGTGGGAGATCCGCCGCCCGGAAATCGCCGTTCCGGTCGGCCTGGGAGGCCACACCGAGGGATATGCCGACGACACTGGACGCTACCGCGCCCGCTGGATCCCGGCGCGGATCGTTCACGGCATCGCCCACGACACGCCGATCCTCGGCTATCGCGTCAACACCACCACCATGCTGCGCCTGTGGAGCGCCGAGGCGGTCGACTCGTTGAACCTCCAGTCGTTCAACACCGGCGACTATTACGGCGCGGTCGAGCAGAAGGTCGCGTCCGAGACCATCAGCAAGGTCCTGTATCCCGACGACTCCGCCCCCCGGGGCAAGCAGCTGCGGCTGGAGCAGCAATACTTCATGGTGTGCTGCGCGCTGCACGACCTGGTCCGGATTCACCTGCAGACCGCGCCCGACCTCAGCCGCTTCCACGAAAAATACGCCATCCAACTCAACGACACCCATCCGGCGCTTGCCGTCGCCGAGCTGATGCGCATCCTGATCGACGAGCACGGCATGCACTGGAAGCCGGCCTGGAACATCACCCGGCAGACCATGGGCTACACCAACCACACGCTCCTGCCCGAGGCGCTGGAGAAGTGGCCGCTCGGCCTGTTCGGCAGCCTGCTGCCCCGCCATCTCGAGATCATCCAGGAGATCGACCGGCGGTTCCTCGAGGAGGAAGTCAAGCCGGCCTTTCCGGACGACGACGCCCGGCTGCAACGGATGTCGCTGATCGACCGCGCCGGCGAGGGATCGGTGCGGATGGCCCATCTCGCCTGCGTCGGCAGCCACGCCGTCAACGGCGTCGCGCAGATTCACAGCGAGCTGTTGCGCAGCGACGTGCTGCGCGACTTCAGCGAGCTGTGGCCCGACAAGTTCCACAACGTCACCAACGGGGTGACGCCGCGTCGCTTCATGATGCTGACCAACCCGGGCCTCACCCGGCTGATCAGCCGGACGATCGGCTCCGAATGGACGCGCGACCTCACCGCGCTGCGCGCCCTCGAACCGCTGGCGGACGACACCGGATTCCGCCTGGAGTGGCAGCGCGTCAAGCGCCAGAACCGCGAGGCGCTGGCGACCGAGATCCAGGCCAAGACGGGGATCGCCGTCGATCCGGCCCACATGGTCGACATCCAGATCAAGCGCTTCCACGAATACAAGCGCCAGCACCTCAACCTTCTGCACGTCATCACACTCTATCACCGCATCACCCGCCGCCGGCAGGAGTGCGATGCCCCGTCCAGGACGGTGGTGTTCGCCGGCAAGGCCGCGCCGGGCTACGCGATGGCCAAACGGATCATCAAGCTGATCCACAACGTGGCCGCGGTCGTCAACGCCGACCGCCGGGCCGCCGGGCGGCTGCGCGTCGTGTTCGTGCCCGACTACAACGTCCGGAACAGCCAGCGCATGTTTCCGGGCGCCGACCTGTCGGAACAGATTTCGCTCGCCGGCAAGGAGGCCTCCGGCACCGGCAACATGAAGTTCGCGATGAACGGCGCGCTCACGATCGGGACGCTCGACGGCGCCAACGTCGAGATCCGCGACGCGGTCGGTCCGGAAAACTTCTTCCTGTTCGGAATGACCGTGGAAGATGTGCGGCAGCGGCTCGCGGAAGGTTATCGACCGATCGAATATTATCGCACCGACGAGGAGCTGCGGACGGCGATCGACGCCATCGCCGACGGCGCGTTCTCCAACGGCGATCGCGACCTGTTTCGGCCGCTGGTGGACAATTTCCTGTACGCCGACCCGTTCATGGTGCTGGCGGACTATCGCGCCTACCTGGCCTGCCAGGACGGCGTCGGTCGCGCGTGGCGCGACAGCGAGGGTTGGACGCGCGCGTCGATTCTCAACGTCGCCCGGATGGGCCGGTTCTCCTCCGACCGCTCGATCCGCGACTACTGCCGCGACATCTGGGGCATCGAGCCGGCACGAATTCCGGATTGATACGCCGTCCGTTCGACCGCGGCGCGGACTCGACCAAACCCGGCTGATCCGAACAACGGATCGGCCGGGTTTCGCGTGACGGGCTCGCTCCAACCCGCGTGGCATCGGAGCCGCCAGTGTTCTCCGGTTCCGGCGTTCGATTCCGTTTGCAGCCCGCTCCGCACGAACGCCGGAACCGCAACGACACTGGCAACTCCAAGATGCTGGCGTGGTTTCGGTTTTGTCGTTCCGATGAACAGCGCGCCGCAAGCGTGACCGGAACGCCAGATCCACCACACCGGCGCGAGCCGCGGAGAAACATTTCCCGGAGTTAATCCTCCACACAGGTCGCCGTAATGTCGGCGCCATAGATCCCTTTCGGTCTGGTCGTTTGTTCGCAGGTCTTGCCATGAATGCAGGACACCCCATGTCGAGCCCGACGGAATTTCGATGCGGCGGCAGCCGTGCCGTCGGGAGCAAGGCCAGAATCCCCATAAAGAGCGCAGACGCCACTCACCTCGCCCGGCGGGCGAGATCGACCGTGCCCGAGCCCGTCGGGCCGGATGAATTTCAATCATGCCTCCTATCCAAGCGGCAGAACCAACAGGTGTGAACATGTTGCGGCGGATTACCGGCGTGTGCGTTCGCTATGCCGAACGCTACATCCCCGACCCCTATCTCTATGCGGCGATCCTGACGTTCGTCACGGCGGGCGCCGCGCTGATCTGGACGAACAGCGATCCTGCCAAGATCGTCGTCTCCTGGTACGACGGTTTCTGGGACATCCTGTCCTTCGCCCTGCAGATGGCGCTCGTTCTCGTCACCGGCGTCGCGCTGGCGAACGCGCCGCTCGTCAAGAAACTGCTGCAGCGGCTGGCCGGCATTCCGACCCATCAGACCGGTGCGGCGATCACCGTGTTCCTGGCCGCGGCGATCGGATCGTGGCTGAACTGGGGCTTCGGCCTCGTCATCGGCACCCTTGTCGCGAGGGAGATCGGCAAGCGGTTGCGCAACGTCGACTTCGGCTTCCTGGTCGCCTCGGCCTATATGGGGTTCATGGTGTGGGCCTCGGGGCTGTCGAGCTCGATCGCCCTGGCGACGGCGACGCCCGGCAATCCTCTCAACGTCGTCGAAAAGCTGACGGGAGCGACCGCGGGGTTCGACCGGACCATCTTCACCTATTTCAACCTGGTCCCGGTCGTTCTTCTCGTCATCGTGATCCCGATCGCACTCGCTTTCATGGGTCCGGAAGAAAAGGACATGAAAAAGGTCGACCCGGACGTCCTGATTCGCCAGGACGAGACCCAGGTGACCAAGAAGACCGAACAGAAGACGTTCGCAACCGCCCTCGAGAACTCCTGGATCGTCACCCTGCTGCTGGTCCTGATGGGCGCCTACTACGAGTACTACACCATCTCCACGAAGGGGTTTTCGCTCGACATCAACGGGTTCATCTTCCTCGCCCTCATGCTCGGCCTGATCTTTCACTGGCGGCCGATCAATTACGTGCGCGCCTTCAATTCCGGCGCGCAGACGGTCGGTCCGATTCTGCTCCAATTCCCCCTTTATGGCGGGATCATGGGGATCATGACCCACACCGGACTGGCGGCGGTGATCGCACAGGCCTTCGTCGAATTCTCGACCCAACGCACGCTTCCGTTCTGGTCGTTCATTTCGTCGAACATCATCAGCCTGTTCGTCCCCTCCGGCGGCGGTCACTGGGCGGTGCAGGGCCCGTTCATGGTGCCGGCCGCGATCCAACTGCACGTCGATCCGGCGATGACGGCGATGGGCACGGCGATGGGCGAGCAGACGGCAAACATGATCCAGCCGTTCTGGGCCTTGCCGATCCTCGCGCTCGCGCGCCTCGGCATCAAGGACATCATGGGATACTGCGTCATCGCGCTGGTGATCGGACTGGTGCTTTACGGTGGATCGCTGCTGGTCTTCGCCTGACAGCGGTCCGCAACCCGGCGGCACGTCGCGCTTGCGACCGGAGTACGGCGCCTGGCGGCGACCGAAATCGCTCTGAGCAAGTGGGCAGGACTCGCGATCGAAACCGATGGAAAGGACCTGAAGCCGCGACGGCGCCGGTACTCGGCGCCGTCGACGTTCGAGCCGTCCCGCAGCGTCCGTGACGCCGGACTGCATAAGCGGTG
>JAVBUK010000513.1:0-3273 GCA_031555345.1 Xanthobacteraceae bacterium
AATACAAGCCGCTGCTCGACCAGGCGATCGCGCTCGCCGTGCACAAGCCGGCGTGCTGCATCGTGTTGCAGCGCCCCCAGGACAAGGCGTCGCTGGTTCCCGGCCGCGACTTCGATTGGGCGGCGATGCGGGCCGCCGCGCTGGCCGACGGCAGGGTCGCCGACTGCGTGCCGGTCGCCGCCACCGACCCGCTCTACATTCTCTACACCTCGGGCACGACCGGCCGGCCCAAGGGGGTGATGCGCGACCATGGCGGCCACATGGTCGCGCTCGCCTGGTCGATGCAACATCTCTACGGCATCGCGCCCGGCGAGGTGTGGTGGTCGGCCTCGGACGTCGGCTGGGTGGTCGGCCATTCCTACATCGTCTACGCGCCGCTCATCCACGGCTGCACCACCATCCTGTACGAGGGCAAACCGGTCGGCACGCCGGATGCGGGCGCGTTCTGGCGCGTGATCGCCGAGCACGGCGTGGTGGCGATGTTCACGGCGCCGACCGCGTTCCGGGCGATCAAGAAGGAAGATCCGCAGGGCCGGCTGCTGGCCCGATACGATCTCGCCGCGTTTCGCACGTTGTTCCTCGCCGGCGAGCGCGCCGATCCCGACACCATCCACTGGGCCGAGAAACTGCTCGAGGTGCCGGTGATCGACCACTGGTGGCAGACCGAGACCGGCTGGGCGATCGCCGGCAATCCGGTCGGGCTCGGCATGCTGCCGGTCAAGGCCGGCTCGCCCACCGTGGCGATGCCCGGCTACGACGTCCAGGTGGTCGACGAGGCCGGCAAGGAAGTCGGCGCCAACACCATGGGGTCGATCGTGGTCAAGTTGCCGCTGCCGCCCGGCTGCCTGCCGACGCTGTGGGGGCAGGACGCGCGCATGCGCGACAGCTATCTCGCCGAGTTCCCGGGCTGCTACAAGACCGCCGACGCCGGCTTCAAGGATGCCGACGGCTACCTCTATGTCATGGGGCGCACCGACGACATCATCAACGTCGCCGGCCATCGGCTGTCGACCGGCGGCATCGAGGAGGTTCTGGCGGGCCACCAGGACGTCGCCGAGTGCGCGGTGATCGGCATCCACGATCCGCTCAAGGGCGAGGTGCCGTGCGGCTTCATCGTGCTCAAGTCGGGCGTCGACCGCCCGCCGACCGCGATCGAGCAGGAGATCATCGCGCTGGTGCGCGACAAGATCGGACCGGTCGCCGCTTTCAAGCTCGCCATCACGGTGGCGCGTCTGCCGAAGACGCGCTCGGGCAAGATCCTGCGCGGCACCATCACGAAGATCGCCGACGGCGAGCCATGGTCGATGCCGGCAACCATCGACGATCCGGCGATCCTCGACGAAATCGACCGCGCGCTGCACCGGCACGGTGTCGGCGCACCAGCCGCCTGATCGCATCGCGGCCGACGGCCGCTTGGCCGGCGCGCCGCAATCCGGATCGACCGGCGGGACTACTCGTTCGGCTCTTCGCTCTTGCCGCCGATCTTCTTGAGCTTGGCGAACACCGCCTCGACATCGAGTTCGTCGTCGCCTTCCTTGTCCTCGGCCGTCGCTTCGGCCGCAGGCTCGTGGGCGGTGGTGATCTCGGCCGGCAGCAGGGTCGCGCCCTGCTCCATCTCGATCGGCTTCTCCTTGGCGGCGCGATGCACCTCGAGATCAAGATCGATCTGCGAGCACAGGCCGAGGGTGACCGGGTCCATCGGCTGCAGGGCGGCGGCGTTCCAATGGGTGCGCTCGCGAATCGCCTCGATCGTCGACTTGGTGGTCCCGACCAGACGCATGATCTGGCTGTCCTTGAGCTCCGGATGGTTGCGCACCAGCCACAGGATCGCGTTGGGGCGGTCCTGGCGGCGCGACACCGGCGTGTAGCGTGGGCCCTTCTTCCGCTTGGCTTCCGGCAGGCGCACTTTGGGATCGGCCAGCTTGAGACGGCGATTGGGGTCCTGTTCGGCGAGTTCGATCTCCTCGCGCGTCAGCTGGCCCGTCTGGATCGGGTCGAGACCCTTGATGCCCTGGGCGGAATCGCCGTCGGCGACCGCTTTGACCTCGAGCGGATGCAGTTTGCAGAACTCGGCGATCTGGTCGAACGACAGCGCGGTGTTATCGACGAGCCACACGGCCGTGGCCTTGGGCATCAGCGGCTGATTCGACATCGGATATCTCCCTTGCGCTCCGCCCACCCCGGCGGGCGAAGCTTGGTTCTCATCGAAATGAGGGAATTCAGCCCACTTATAGGCGCCACCGGGGTGCCACGCAATGGTTTGCCCGGCCCGAAGCCCCGGACGGGTCAGGAAAAAATCACGTAAATAATTGATAACGAAGGTTTTATTGTCTTTGCGCCGACCGCTGCGGCGATCGTTCACGAGCCTGCCCCACCGTCGACCTGCATCGCCGGCGCGCTTGACAGGAGGGTGGTGGCAAGCCCATTTCGGAGCACAACAAGGTGGTACCCGATATGTGCGCCTCCCAGCCGGATGACCAGAAGCCAGAACTCGAGGTGCTGCTGTGTTCGCCGCGCGGTTTCTGCGCCGGTGTGGTGCGGGCGATCGAAACCGTCGAGCGGGCGCTCGAACTCTATGGTGCCCCGGTCTACGTCCGGCACGAGATCGTCCACAATCGCTATGTGGTCGACAGCCTGCGCAAGAAGGGGGCGATCTTCGTCGAGGAACTGGCCGAGGTTCCGGATACCGGCGCCCCGGTGGTGTTCTCGGCCCACGGGGTGTCGAAGACGGTGCCGGTGGAGGCCCGCCAGCGCAATTTTTTCCCCCTCGACGCGACCTGCCCGCTGGTGACCAAAGTCCACCGCGAAACCGAAATCCATCACCGTCGCGGCCGCGCGATCATCCTGATCGGCCACAGCGGCCACCCCGAGGTGGTCGGCACCATGGGGCAGCTGCCGGCGGGGGCTGTCACCCTGGTGGAGACGGTGGAGCAGGCCGCGACCTTCGTTCCCGAGGATGCGTCCCGTCTCGCCTATGTCACCCAGACCACGCTGTCGATGGAGGATGCGGCGGAAATCGTCGCCAAGCTCAAGGAGCGTTTCCCCGGCATCGTCGGCCCGCACAAGGACGACATCTGCTACGCCACCACCAATCGCCAGGAGGCGGTCAAGAAGGTCGCGCCGGTGGTCGACGCCATGATCGTGGTGGGGTCGCCCAAGTCCTCCAATTCGCAACGCCTCAAGGAGGTGGCCGAACGCAACGGATGCCCGTATGCGGTGCTGGTCCAGCGGGCCGAGGACATCGATTGGACGCGGTTCGCCGCCGTGCGCCGC
>JAVBUK010000503.1:0-3180 GCA_031555345.1 Xanthobacteraceae bacterium
AGATACAGCCGCCCGATCGCCGCGTCCTCGTCGATGTCGCGCAGGATGTTGGTGAGCTGCAGCGCGCGCCCGAGGTGATGCGCGAGCTTGAACCCGTCCTCCTCCGGCATGCCGACCACCTTCACCGACAGGCGGCCGACCGCACTGGCGACACGGTCGCAGTACAGGTCGAGGGTGGCGAGATCGGGCGCGCGGATGTCAGCCTCGACGTCCATGTCCATGCCGTCGATCACCGCGTGGAAATCCTCCCGCCGCAGCTCGAACCGCGCGATCGTCGCCGCCAACGCGGCGAGCTTGGGCGGCCCGGCGTCGCGATAGATCGCGTCGATATCGCGGCGCCATTCCTCGAGCTTGGCGCGGCGGATGTCGCGGCGGCCCGGATCGTCGGCGATGTCGTCCACCGCCCGGCAGAACGAATAGACCTCGAACATGGCCTCCCGCTGCGCCCGCGGCAGGATGCGCATCGCGGCATAGAACGAGCTGCCGGACGCGCGTTGGGCCGCGCCCGCGGCCGAGGAAGCTGCTACGGCGACGTCACTCACGCGTCCTGAGCTCCGCAACGGGGGCCGCGCGGCGTCTCGTCCGGCGCGCCAACCCCTTGATGACAGCGATTAATCCGATCGAGGCGGCGCCCGCCTTGCCGATGTGGACCCGCTCGCTGAGCGGATCGCGCTCGCGCAGCAGCGCGACCAGCCGCGCGGCCAGCGTATGGATGACCGAGATTTCCAGGCTCAGCCGCAGGTCGCCGATCTGATCCGGCAGCACCGAGCCGTCGTCGAGCAGCGCGGCGGTGCGATCAGCCAGCGAGCGCAGGCAGACACGCAACGCCGGCGACGCCTCCGCCTGCCCGATCGCCTCGATGGTGGCGCCGGTCGCCTCCAGCGCGTCGAGCGGCAGGTAGACCCGGTCCAGCTTCTGGTAGTCGGACTTGCAGTCCTGGAGATGATTGATCACCTGCAGCGCCGCGCAGATGGCGTCGGACGCCGGCCAGGTGGCGCGGTTCTCGCCATGGACGTCGAGCACGAAGCGGCCGACCGGCATCGCCGACAGGCTGCAGTAGTGCATCAACTCGTCCCAGTTGCGGTAACGCAGCTTGGTGACGTCGAGCCGGAACGCGGCGATCAGGTCCTGGGCGTGGCGCGTCACCAACCCCCGTTCGGCCAGGATGCCGCGCAGCAGGACGCCTTCCGGATCCTCGCCGCTGTTGCCCAGAAGGCTCGCCTCCAGACGGTCGAGCAGTTCGAGCTTGCGCTCGGGGGCGAGCTCGGGATGGTCGGCGATGTCGTCGGCAACGCGCACGAATTCGTAAAAGGCCAGAATGGGTGCGCGGAAGCGCGCGGCAATGAGGTGAGAGGCAACCGGGAAGTTCTCGTCCCGATGCCCCTTGCCCGATCTGAGCTCGCCTGCCCGCGTCATCACTGCCCTGCTGCCCCGGCCTGGACCCGGCCTTTCCACAGTCCGCCACGCCCGCGCCCATGCTGATAAGCGGAATCGACGGTAAACGCCATGTAGCCGAGTGCGATTGCCGGCAGTGCCAGCCCCCACAGCGGCGACAGATGATAGAGCCGCAGGATCGGCTGGAACGACAGCGCCATCATCAGCCATACGACGATTCCGATCAGCCGCGGGGCGCCCGAGGCGAACTCCACCAGCAGCGGCGCGCCGAGGTGCGTCACAACCATTCCGACCACCGTCCCCACCAGCACCAGGGGGGAATAGCCGAGCTGCGCATAGGCGGATCGCGCCACCATGCGCCGAATGTCCCCGACCTGGGGGTAAGGCCGGATGCTGCGCACCCGTTCGGTCAGGCCAAGCCATATCGGTCCCTGGCGCTTGAGAATCCGCCCCAACGCACAGTCATCGATAAGATCACTGCGGATCGCCTCGATCCCGCCAGCCGCCATCAGCGCCTGCGGTCGTACCAGCATACAGCCGCCCGCCGCCGCCGCGGTCGCGCGATCACGCCGATTCACCCAGGCAAATGGATACAGCATCTGGAAAAAGAACACGAAGGCCGGAACCAGGGCCCTTTCGGCCCAACTTTCGCACCGCAACCGGGCCATCAGAGAGGTCAGCACATACCCACCCGCCTCTGCCCGGGCGACCAACGAGGTCACCGCGCCCTGCTCATAGGTGATGTCCGCGTCGGTGAACAGCAGGTACCCAGGCCTCTGCGGAGCGGCTAGAGCCCGCTCGACACCCTGCTTGACCGCCCAGAGCTTGCCGGTCCATCCGGGAGGCAGTGCCTGTCCGGCCACAATGGTGAGTTTTTGGGCCGCGCCGGCCGATTCGGCGGCGGCCCGAGCGGCCTCGACCGTTCCGTCCCGACTCTCGTCGTCGACCAGGATGACCTCGATTTCGCCGCGGTAATCCTGCCCCAGCAGCGTCGCCACCGTGTTGCCGATGGTCTCTGCCTCATCACGGGCCGGGATGACGGCGACCACCCGCGGCCAAACCGTCGGCCGGCCCGGTTCGTTCCGATCATCCCTTTGATTCGCCAACCAGAACCGTCCGCGCCCGACAATCAGGTAGCTCCACAAGGCCAGCACGGCCAAAGCCGCAACCATCAAACTCATCGCCGCATGCCGATCCCATATTTCGGGGGGTTACTTTGTCGACGCTCTCCGCTAACCAGACGCTCGGGAAGCACAAAATGCGGGCGCGATCAACCCGAAGGTCATGAACCGAAAAGGCCAAGTCCTCATTACCGGCGCCAGTGGGTTCGTCGGGTCGGCGGTTGCCCGCAAGCTGGTTGAAGCCGGCTTTTCGGTGCGCGCCCTGGTGCGACCGAACAGCCCGCGCTTCCACCTCCGCACCCTGGAGCTGGAGTACACCATTGGCGACCTCCGTGATCCCCGCTCGCTGCGTCCGGCGATGGCCGGCGCGCAATATCTGTTCCACGTCGCTGCCGACTACCGCCTGTGGTCTCGCGATCGCGACGAGATCTATCGCAACAACGTCACCGGCACGCGCGCCATCATGGAGGCGGCTCTCGAAGCCGGCGTTGCCCGTGTCGTATACACCAGCAGCGTCGCGACACTCGCCCTCACCGCCGGCGGGCCCCCTTCCGACGAAAGCAAACCCCTCGACGAAACGCAGGCGATCGGCGTGTACAAGCGCAGCAAGGTCGCGGCCGAACGCCTGGTCGAACAGATGATTGATCGGGGGCTGCCGGCGGTG
>JAVBUK010000062.1:0-5316 GCA_031555345.1 Xanthobacteraceae bacterium
TGGCGCGGGCGAACTGGCGCGCAGTGAACGGCACCACGGTCTCGAGCACGTCCCCGTCGCGGAAATGGACGTGCCAATCGTCGGGGCGGCGGATCGTCAGCGTGCGCATGGCTCAATATCCGATCGGTGGCGGCTGCCTCGCAGCCGATGTCTCGAAGGCGCCTCGACGTCTTCTCCCCTCACCGGCCAGGGTGCCGGCGAAGTATACCGCCTGATCCGCCGAGGTCCCAACGTTTCAAGGCCCCTCCGTTTCAAGGCCCCTCCTGCGCCAAGGCATACATCAGGTCGACGCCTTTCATGAAGTCGTCGAGGTCCATCGCCTCGTTCGGGTTGTGCGAGCCGTTGGCGTTGCGCACGAAGATCATGCCCGCCGGGACGCCGGCGTTGGCGAACACCGCGGCGTCGTGCCCGGCCCCCGAGGCCAGCGTCTCGTCCGGCAGCCCGAGGCGCTGCGACAGCTCCACCAGCTTGCGCACCATGCCGTCGTCCATCCTGGCCGGCGCCGAGTACAGCCGGTCGTCGAACTCGAACTTGACGTGGCGCAGGTCCGATACCGCACGGCATTCGGAACGGAACAGTTCGTAGAACGCCTCGAGCGTCTCGAAACTCTGGCTGCGCACTTCGAAGCTGAAGGACACCTCGCCGGGAATGCGGGTGATCGCGTGTTCGGCCGGATCGGTGCCGATCACGCCGGCGGTCATCACCAGATCGAGGCCGCGTTCGAGCAGGCGGTTCCAATGCTCGTCGAGCCGCATCAGCAGGTCGGACACCGCGAACACGGCATCGCGCCGCAGCCAGCGCGGCACGGTGCCGGAATGTCCGGCCTCGCCCCGACAGACGATGTTGCGATGACGCAGGTTGCCGCGCACGCCGGTGACCACCGCGGTCGGGAACTTGCGCGCAACCATCACCGGGCCCTGCTCGATGTGCAGCTCGAGATAGGCGCGCACCGGCATGTCGATCAGGCGCTCGCCCGCCTCGGCGCGCGCGACGTCGACGCCGGCCCGGTCCAGCACCTCGCGCAACGTATGGCCGTTGCCGCGCCGCCGGGCGGCGAGATCGCGGGCCGTGAGTTTGCCGAACAGCAGGCTCGAGCCGACATAGGCGCGGCCGTAGAACGCGCTCTCCTCGCCCCGCAACGCCATCGCCCGCACCGGCACCGGCGTGCGCACGCCCTCGCGCGCCAGCCGCACCAGGCACAGCAGCGCCGCCACCACCCCCGCCCCGCCGTCGTAGTTGCCGCCCAGCGGCACCGAATCCGCGTGCGACGCCAGCAGCAGCGCCGGCTTCGACCCGTCGTCGCCCGGCAGCGAAACCACCATGTTGGCGGCCGGATCGGTCCGGACCGCGAGGCCGTTGCGTTGGGCGAGATCGCCGAACACCGCCAGCGCGGCGTCCTCGCTCTCGGCATAGCATTCGCGGGTGATGCCCGTCCCGTCGCCGGTGCGGGCGCGCAGCGTCTCGAAGGTCGAGGCGGCGAGATCACGCAGGGACGCCTGCTCGGGCAGGCGCAGCACGGCGGCTTCGCTCATGACACGGCCTCGACGACCTTCACTTCCATGTCGTGGTCGCGCACCGCGCCGGTGAGATCGGCGACACGCGCCAGACCCTTGCGGCGACAGAACGCCGCCAGGCCGTCGATCACCGTCAGCATCGTGGTCGGACGCACGAAGGTGGCAGTGCCGACCTGCACGGCGGCGGCGCCGGCCAGCATGTACTCGACCGCGTCGGCGGCGGTCGAAATGCCGCCGCATCCGATCACCGGGATGCGCACCGCCCTGGCGCACTGGTAGGTCATGCGGACGAACACCGGCTTGACCGCCGGCCCCGACAGTCCGCCCATGACGTTGCCGAGCCGTGGCTGGAACGTCTCGACGTCGATCGACATCGCCAGGATGGTGTTGGCGACCACCAGGGCGTCGGCGCCGGCGCCCTCCGCCGCGCGGGCGACCTCGGCGATGTCGGCGGTGTTGGGCGTCAGCTTCACCCACAGCGGCCGGCGGGTCGCGCGACGAATCTTGCCGACCACCTCCGCGGTCGAGCGCGCGTGCATCGCAAAGGCGCGGCCGTCCTCTTCGAGGTTCGGGCAGGAGATGTTCGCCTCGATGGCGGCGACGCCGGGCACGTCGAAACGGGCGACCGCGTCCGCGAAGCCGTCGCCGGTGGGCGCCGACACGCTCACCACCAGCGGTGCGGAGAATTGGCGGTAGAACGGCAGCGTGTCGGCGAGAAAGTGGTCGATCCCCTTGCTCGGGATGCCGATCGAGTTGAGCATGCCCTGCCCGACCTCGCACACCCGCGGCGTCGGATTGCCGTCGCGCAGTTCGGGGGTGATGGTCTTGGTGACGAGGGCGCCGAGCCGGTCGAACGAGAACACCCGGGCCAGCCCCTCGGCGAACGTGCCGGACGCCGGCATCACCGGGTTCTCCAGCGTGAGATCGCCGATGCGGACGGTGAGGTCTACCATGAGCGCGCCTCGTCGAGCTTGAACACCGGGCCGTCGATGCATACGCGCCGCGCCACGGTGGCGCCGTCGACCGAGAAATCGCGCACGCAGCAGAAACACATGCCGAGCCCGCAGGCCATCTGCTGCTCGAGCGCGACCTCGCCCGGGATCGACAGTTCGCGGCCGAGCCTCTGCAGCAGCACCAGCAGGCGGTTCGACCCGCAGGTATAGAGGGCGTCGGCGTGACCGGCCGCCGCCAGGTCGCGCACGATGCGCTCGACATTGGCCGGGGCGCTCGAGCCGTCGCTGTCGAGCACCACCTCGGTCCGGGCCCCGATCGCCTCGAAGCGATCGACCGACATCACGATCGCGGGCGTGCGCGCGCTCAGGACGGCGGTGACGCCGACACCGCGGGCGGCGGCCATTTCGGCCAGCGGCGCCAACGTCGCCAGCCCGACGCCGCGCCCGACCACGACGATGTGGCGCCATGCCGGATCAATCGAAAAGCCGATGCCGAGCGGGCCGAGCAGCCGCATGGTGCGGCCGACCTTGATGGCGGCCAGACCGCGCGTGCCGACGCCGACAACCTTGTAGAGAAACTCGACCTGCCGGCGCTGCGGGTCCGCCTTGTACACGCTCATCGGCCGGCGCAGGAACGGCTTGTCCTCGGCGGTGTGCGGGCATTCGAGATTGAAGAACTGCCCGGCCATGGCGCGCGGAGCCGGATCCGGGGTCTCCAGCACCAGGTGACGGTACTCGTCGTTGACCGCGACGTGCGAGACGACCACGCCGACGACATCCGCGACCGCACCATCCGCCGCGGCTGCAGGTCCGGGCGGGGGGGGCAACACGCGCTCCGGTGCCACCGGGACCGGCGGAATCGCGATCGAATGGCCCATGGCATTGCTCGCTATGTTCGGATTGCCCTTGCCGTACCCGCGGATACCGCTTGTCGGCACCCGCGATCACCGGATAATCTCATTTTTGAGACATTCCCAGAAATGAGACACCGTGTCAATCCGCCGGGCGCGACAGCGGCCATTTGCGCCGCTGTCGCAGACAGATCGTGGAGGGCGGCGAACCGAAAGCGAGCCCGCCTACGAGTTTTCCCGCGGTCGAAAGGCGTCGAACTCTCTTTTTTTCTTCGTTCGGGGTGATAATATCCGACGTTTCTTCTCCAGGGACGCGGGCTCGCGTCCCGGTCCGCGAGGGAGGGAACACTCTTGGACGAATTGCTGAATTGGCTGAAGCCGCAACACAACGGCCTCAAGACCTACCGCACCTTCCACCAGAAGGCGTTGCAGTTGGCGGCCTCGGACCGCGCGCACGCCGCATCGTACCAGCTCCTGGCTTCGATGGTCGGGCGCTTTATCGACCATTACGAAGAGCGTCCGCTTTCGGCCGACGTGGCCGACGGGGCCCTCACTCGCCTGATCGGGCTGGTCGAGAAGGCGGCGACGTCGCAAAAAGGCTCGCCGGCGGACCAGCTGGTGGTGCTCAACGAAATCGCCGCCTGCGAACTGGGCTGAGCCGGCACGCCCCGGCCTCGATCCCCCCCGACCGCTGACAAGAAAAAGAGTGCCCGGCGGCACTCTTTTCCGATTCTTGCCCGCTGTTTTGCGGGCCGCGGGCCGGCCCCGCCCGTCCGGGCGGCCGCCGGCCGTCGCCGTCGTCACGTCAGCTCGACACCCTTGCGCTCGGGGATGAGGAAATAGGTCACCACGATGTCGACGACATAGAGCACCGACAGGAGCCCGATGGCTGTGGTGAACGAGTGGTTGGTGGCGATCGCGCCGATCACCAGCGGCCCGAAGCCGCCGACCCCGCGGCCGAGATTGAACAGCACGTTCTGCGCCGTCGCCCGTGCTTCGGTCGGATAGAGTTCCGACATCAGCGCGCCATAGCCGCCCAGCATGCCGTTGACGAACATGCCCATGACGGCGCCGCCGACCAGCAGTCCCATCTCGCTGGAGAGCTGCGAATAGACGATGACCGAGATCGCCGCGCCCGTCTGGTAGAGAAAGAAGATCGGCCGGCGGCCGAAGCGGTCGGCGAGGTGGCCGAACAGCCAGATGCCGAACGCCATGCCCAAAATCGTCACGCTGGTCCACACCGCCGACCGCGTCAGCCCGAACCCGAATTGCTTGGCCAGGAAATTCGGCATCCAGATCATGACGCCGAAATAACCGAAATTCTGCACCGAGCAGAGAATGAACATGCCGATGCTGATCTTGGTGGTTTCGGCGTCCTTGACCAGAAGCCCGAGGGGCAGGCCATGAGGCCCCTTCTTGGTCTTTTCGACGAAGATCTCCGGCTCGCCGATGGTGCGGCGGACGATGAAGGCGACCACCGCCGGCAGGATGCCGACCGCGAACATGCCCCGCCAGCCGATCACCGGCAGCAGCATCGGCGTCACAATGGCCGCCAGCAGCACGCCGGCCTGCCAGCCGAGCCCGACATAGGACGACACGCGGGCGCGCTTGTCGGCCGGCCAGGCTTCGGCGGCCAGCGCCATGCCGATGCCGAACTCACCGCCGAGCCCGAGGCCGGCGATGGTGCGATAGGCCAGCAGATCCCAGTAGCCCTGTGCCAGGGCGCACAGGCCGGTGAACACCGCGAACAGCAGGATGGTCCAGGTGAGCACCCGCACGCGGCCGTAATAGTCGCTCAGCATACCGAACAGGACGCCACCGGCCACCGCGCCGACCAGCGTCCAGGTCACCAGCGAGCCGGATTGCGCTTGCGTGAAATGCAGTTCGGCGGCGATCGCCGTCAACATGAAGCCGAGAATAAGCAGGTCGAACCCGTCCATCGCATAGCCGACGGCCGAACCGATCAAGGCTTTGGCGGCATAGGACTCCTGCTGTTCC
>JAVBUK010000253.1:0-3829 GCA_031555345.1 Xanthobacteraceae bacterium
GCCGACCAGATGGGTAACCGCGGGCCAGAACCGCTGCACGCGGCTCTCGTCGTCCGATCCAAATCCGAGCGCGGTCAGATAGTTCGTCAACGCGTCGAACCACACGTACATCACGTGCTTGGGATCGCCCGGCACCGGCACGCCCCACGAAAACGTGGTGCGCGAAATCGACAGGTCCTGCAGCCCGCCGCGCACGAAGCTTGCGACCTCGTTCATCCGCTCCCTGGGCAGCACGAAGTCGGGCACGCGCTGGTAGAGATCGAGCAGCTTGTCCTGGTAGGCCGACAGCCGGAAGAAGTAGCTCTCCTCCTCGACCCACTCGACCGGCGTGCCGGTCGGACCACGCCGAACCTTGTCCTCGCCGACCGTCGTTTCCTTTTCGTCGAAAAACGCCTCGTCCCGAACCGAATACCAGCCGGCGTATTTGGACAGGTAGATGTCGCCGGCCGCCGCCATCCGCTCCCAGAGCGCCGCCGAAGAAACGTAGTGACGTTGGTCGGTGGTGCGGATGAAATCGTCGTTCGAGCAGTTCAGGCGTTGACCCATTGCCCGGAAGATCGCGACGTTGCGGTCCGCCAGCGCGCGGGCGGAAAGCCCCTCTTTGGCGGCCGTCTGCAGCATCTTCATGCCGTGCTCGTCCGTTCCGGTGAGGAAGAACACGTCGAAGCCGTCGAGCCGCATGAACCGGGCGATCGCGTCGGTTGCGATCACCTCGTAAGCGTGGCCGATGTGCGGCGCGCCATTGGGATAGGCGATCGCGGTGGTGACGTAGAAGCGGGGCTTGGCGGCCATTGACGGAAACTCGATCTTGAAAAATTCGGGTTGGGCGACAGTGCCGGATCGCGGGGAAGCGAACGGATAGGTATCAACCGCGCGCGACCTCGGCAAGCAAGCCGAACACGGTGAAAACCAGGGGTTTTCGGTCGAGATTGTAGGCCCGGACCTCGCCCGCGGCCTGGTTGACGGCATCCCAGGCGCGGGCGACGCGCGCCAGCCGCACCGGCTCGCGTTCCTGGTCCAGCCTGGCCGACAGCCAGCCGCGGACCGTGTCGAGGAAGGTTTCGAGCGCCCCCTCCTCGGCCCGGTCGAGGCTTTCCCCCAGGGCGTGCAGGGCTCGCCCGTCGGTCGCCGGCAGGCGGCGCACGAGTTCCATCACGCTGTCGCGCACCGCGAGCAACGGGCCGCCGCACATCGCGATGGCGCGCGCCACGCTGCCTTCGGCGGCGGCCGCCGCGCGTTCCAGGACCGGGTCGTCGACCGGGCGCGCCAACGCCACGGCCGCCGCCTTGACCACGTCAACCGGCGCCAGCGCACGAAGGCTCAGGTGCCGGCAGCGCGACCGGATGGTCGGCAGGAGGCGACCGGGGGCATGGCTGACGACGAGGAACAGCGAGCGTGCCGGTGGTTCCTCGAGGACCTTGAGGAGAGCGTTGGAGCCTTCCGGGTACTTCAGCTGGTCGGCGGAATCGACGATGCAGATACGCCAACCCCCTTCTCCCGCCGTGGTGCCGAAGAACCCGATGGTGTCGCGCACCTGCTCGACGGTGATGACCGTGCGCAGCGACCCGCTGTCCCCGGCGGTACGCTCGAGCGTGAGAAGATCGCCGTGGACGCCGGCAGCGACGCGACGCGTCACCGGATGATCGGCCGGGACGTCGAGCGAACGAGCCTCTTGCACGGCTTTCGCCGCGGAATCCGGATGGGCGAGGACGAACCGCGCCATTCGGTAGGCCAGCGTCGCCTTGCCGACACCGTCGGGGCCGCCGAACAGCCAGGCGTGCGACATGCGGCCACCGCGGTAGTCGGCCAGCAGGGCCTGTTCGGCGGCGGCATTGCCGAACCACGATGTCGTCATGCGCGGGTGGACGACCACGATGTCGCTGTCGCGTTCGCTGCGGCTCACGGGCGGGCCCCTTCCAGCGGCTTCGGTGCGGGAGCGGATGCGAGCATGCGGTTGACGGCCGCCCAGATGGTGTCGGCGATTCTTTCCTTGGACTGGCGCGCGTCGATCAGCACGCAGCGGTTGGGTTCGTCTGCCGCGATCTGCAGGTAGGCCTCGCGCAGCCGGGCATGGAACGCCAGCGCCTCGTTTTCGAAGCGGTCGGCCCGGGCTATGCCGCGGCGTTGCGCCGCCCGCCGCATCCCCATCTCGGCCGGCACGTCGAGGATGAAGGTCAGGTCGGGCGTCGTGTCGCCGACCGTGATGCGTTCGAGGCCGCGGATGAACCGCGGGTCGACCTCACCGAGCACGCCCTGGTATGCGCGCGTGGAATCGATGAAGCGGTCGCAGATGACCCAGATGCCGCGATCGAGCGCGGGGCGGATCGTCGCATTCAGGTGGTCGTCGCGAGCGGCCGCCAGCAGCACCGTCTCGGTGTCGGCACCGAGCGGCTTGGCCGCGCCCGACAGCAGCACGTGCCGGATCGCTTCTGCTCCGGGGGAACCGCCCGGCTCGCGCGTCTGCACGACGTCGATGGTGCGCGCCCTGAGCCGCTTGGTCAGCAGCGTCGCCTGGGTCGATTTGCCCGACCCCTCGCCGCCCTCGAATGTGATGAAGCGCCCACGCATCGCGCAGGTTATATACGTTTGGTGCCGGTCCGGAACAGCCCGATGACGAGCTCGGTGGCGGCATCGAGGGCCCGTTGGGTCAGGTTGCCCACAGGCACACTCCGGGAGGCCTTGAGCGACACTTCGAGGGTCAGGTGATCGCCACGCCAGACCCGCAGGGTGCCGATCGACTGCCCCTCCCGGATGGGGGCGCGGACGGGACCGGAGTACACGATCCGGGCGGTGATCCTGTCGCTGGTTCCGCGCGGCACCAGCACGCTGACCATCCCGGGGCCGACGAGCGGGACGCTGCCCTGGGCCCCGCCGTACACTTTGGCGTCGCCGATGGGTTGCCCTTCAGCGAACAGCGGTCGCGATTCGAATCCTTTGAACCCCCATTCGAGCAGTCGCCGCGCTTCGCCGGCCCGGTCCGGCGCGGTCTTGAGGCCGTTGACGACGACGATGAGCCGCAGGCCACTCTGCACCGCCGAGCCGACCAGGCCGTAGCCCCCCTCTTCGGTGTAGCCGGTCTTCAGGCCGTCGGCGCCGATGTTCATGGACAGCAGCGGGTTCCGGTTCTGCTGACGGATCCGGTTCCAGGTGAATTCCCTTTCACTGTAGATCGGATAGAACGCCGGATAGGCCCCGATGATGTGCCGGGCCAGGGTCGCGAGTTCGCGCACCGTTGCGCGCAGGGCGGGATCGGGCAATCCGGTGGCGTTGGAGAAATGGGACTTGGTGAGGCCGAGCGTGCGTGCCCGGCGGGTCATCATCTCGGCGAACTTCGGTTCGGACCCGGCGATCCCTTCGGCCAGCGCGATCGCGGCATCATTGCCCGACTGGACGATCATCCCGCGCAGCAGGTCCGCCACCCTCACCTTGCTGTGGATCGGCGCGAACATGCTCGAGGTATGCGACGGGGCACCACCGCGGCGCCAGGCATCCTCGCTGACGACGAATTCGTCGTCCGGTTTGAGGCGCCCTTCCCGGATCTCGTTGAACACCGTCTCGGCCGTCATCAGCTTGGCGAGACTGGACGGCGGCGACAGTTGGTCGGCATTCTTTTCAAACAGGATCGAACCGCTTTCGGCGTCCATCAGAATGGCAAGCGGTGCCTGGGTCTGAAATTCGTCCTTCTTGGCGCCGGAAACCGGGTTCGGTGTCGCGATGGCGGTGCCCAGCAGTATGACGCCCGCACAGGACGCCAGCGCAAGGATCAACGCCCGGTTGGAACGCGATGGCATGCACAAGCCGGCGAGCATCGGCCGCTCCAGCAACGATG
>JAVBUK010000316.1:0-4063 GCA_031555345.1 Xanthobacteraceae bacterium
GCAGGGGGCCGGCGACCAGGGCGTGGTCGTGACCGAGGTCAATCCCAATGGACCGGCGGCCAGTCGGGGCATGCGGGCCGGCGACGTGATCGTCGACGTCGGCGGCAAAGCCGCGAATTCGCCGAACGACGTGCGCAATGCCCTGGCGCAGGCCCGCGCGGCCGGCAAGCACAGCGTGCTGATGCGGCTCAAGTCGGGTGACGCGACCCGTTTCGTCGCGGTGCCGGTCGGTTGAGCGGCGGGTGCCGGTTCTGAATGCGAAATCCGGCCGATCCATTTCGGGTCGGCCGGTATTTAATTACCAAATTGATGATCTGATTGCGGTGTTCGAGTTCGTTCTGCGCGTTCACAACATTTGATTGCTGTCTGGCATTTTTCAACCAAATCGACCCGTGCTCCGAACCGACTGGCAAAAACCGGCTTCGTTTTGCACGGCGGCAATTTTTTGTTGCATTGACCATTGCTTCAACCTGAACTACCCCCGGAGCCAGGATGACGGCAGGTCTGCCGGCTCCCATTTTCGACCGCACCCCCATGGGGGTGCCCGCGGTTCTCGGCCGAGCTCGCGCACAAAAGCGGCCGAATCGCCATTGCGCCGGCCATCACCCGGACATGATGCGCCTCGTCCGCGCCGCCCGGAAAGCCCGGTGCGCGAATGTGCCCGAAACCCACACCGTTCCACCGGGTCGCAGGAGCCACCAGCGCCACCGACACGCGACAGGCCACGAGAGCCGCCTGGCGAGCGCTGCCCGGCCCCGAGCGCTGCCCGGCGCCGAGCGCTGCTCGGCTCGGCGCTTCCTGCGCGATCCACGGATCACGGCCTGATCGGGCGGCTGGCATCTGAAAAGCCGCGGGGCGGAGGATCGCCTCCGCCCCGCGCTGTTCCTGATGCGCCGAAGCGGCAAGGCCGGCTCCGGGGTGGGTGCGTCACCTGTACAACACCTTCGGCAGCCAGAGCGCGATGTCCGGCCACACGAACAGCATGGCGATCAGCACGAACGGCGCCACCAGGAACGGAACGATACCGCGGTAGATGGCGGTGATCTTCACGTCGGGTGCCTGGGCCTGGATCACGAACAGGTTCATGCCGACCGGCGGGTGGATCAACCCGACCTCGACCATGATGACGACCACGATCGCGAACCAGATCGGATCGTACCCGAACTTGGTGACGATCGGCAGGAACACCGGCACCGTGATCAGGATCATGCCGATGCCCTCGAGGAAACAACCGAGGCAGATGTACGCGACGATGATCAGGATCATGATGGTGACGCCAGACAGCTCGTAGGACTGCGCCGCGCCGAGCAGCAGTTCAGGCAGGTGGGTCTGGACGACGAAGAACGAGAACAGGTTGGCGCCGATGATGATCACGAACAACAGGCAGCTGGTGACCACCGAGAGCTCGATTGCCGCCCAGAGTTCGCGGTTGGAAAGCCGGCGACCGATCCAGCCGAGTGCGATCGACCCGAAGGCGCCGATGGCGGCCGCTTCGGTCGGACTGAAAACGCCCGCATAGATTCCCCCGATCACGACGACGAACAGGGCCATGAACTGCCATGGTTCCTTCAGGGCGATCAGCCGCTGCTTCCACGGAAAGCCTTTGCCCGCCGGCGCGTAGGCGGGGCGCCACCAGGCGACGACGAGGGCGACGATGATGTACAGGACGGTCAGCACGATGCCCGGGATCATGCCGGCCGCGAACAGCTTCGGCACCGACTGTTCGGCGATCATCGCGTACACGACCAGCACGAGAGACGGCGGGATGAGAATGTCGGTGCTGCCGCCGGCGGCGATGCACCCGGTCGCCAGCCCGTCGTCGTAGCCGGCCTTGCGCAGTTCACCCAGGCTCATCCGGGTCATGGTGGCGGCGTTGGCCACCGACGAGCCCGACACCGCGCCGAACGCCGCGGAGGCGACCAGGGTAGCGACCGCCAGGCCGCCGCGGAAGCCCGACAGCATCACGCGGGCGGCGTTGAACAGATCGCCCGACAGGCGGGTCGACGACGCCACCTCGCCCATCAGGACGAACAGGGGGATCACCGACAGCGTATAGGACGAGGCGGTATCGAACGGCACCATGCCGGCCATCGACAGGGTGCTGGTCCAGCCCTGCAGCGCCACGTTGCCGAAAAAGCCGACCAGGACCAGGCAGATCCAGACCGGCACGCGCAGGAACAGGAGCGCGAACAGACAAAGAATGCCGATCGCACCGATAACGGTCGGGCTCATATGGTGGGCTCCTCGGTCTTCGGGCGGCTCAGGGCGGCGCCGATCGCGCACAGCAACGTGATGGCCATTCCGGCGAAGGCGAAAACCCACAGGATCCAGATCGGGAAATTGAGGTCGATCTTGCGGTCGCCGTAGCTCCACGCCTGCAGGGCGGGAGTCACCATCGCCCAGGCGACCAGGAGCAGGCAGGCGACCGACAGGATGTCGGCGACCCGGATCAGGACCGACAGTTGCCGTCCGGAAACGAAGTGGTCGATCACGTCGATCACGATGTTCTTGCGGTCGAGGAAGCCGGCCGCCAGTCCGTGAAAGATGAACACGCACAACGAGCACTCGACCAGGTCGTAGGATCCCCGGATCGGGTTGTTGAAGACATAGCGCAGAAACACGTCGGCGACGGTGACCATCATCATCACGATGAGGGCGACGGCCGAGATCTTCAGCTCGAGCGCCTTGAGCCGTTGCAGCGCCGACAGGCCGGGCTGCCGCGGCGTCGATGTTTGCGAGCCAGTCACTGGCACCTCCGTAAAATGCGCCGCGCGCTCGGGGGCGCGCGCGGCGTCGTCATGGCCGGCTACCGGGTGTAGGTCTCGAAGAACTTGCGGCCGGGCTTGCCCTGTTTCTCGACCGCCGCGATCGCCCGTTCGATCTGGGCGGAGAACAGCTGCTTCATCTTCGCGACCTCGGACGGCGGCAGGGAGATGACTTCCACGCCATTCTTGACGAATCGCTCCTTCGCTTCGAGCTCCGCCGTGTCGAACAGCTTGCCGAACTTCTCCGCCGCCTGCGGGCCGGTGGTCTTTTCGATCAGGGCCTGCAGATCCGGCGGCAGCGAAGCGAACTTGGCCGGGTTGATGACGGCGCCGAAGCTGTTGTTGGCGACGCCGGGTTCGACCGAATACTTCACCACGGTGTCGAGCCCGAAGCTGGCGGCGCCTTCGAACGGGAAGGTGGCGGCCTCGACGATCCCCTTGGCCAGCGCATCCTGCGTCTCGGGCGGGGGTACCGGCAGCGGCACGGCGCCGAGCGCCTCGATCAGGTCCTTGAACTGCTGGCCCGCATAGCGGACCTTCATCCCCTTCCAGTCCTCGATCTTGCGCAGCGCCCGTCTCGAATGGAACTTGAGCGGCGTCGTCGACGCGATCCACAGGATCTTGAGTCCCTCGTGTTCCTTGGCGAGGAACTCGGGGGCGAGCTCGGACAGCCGCCTGGAGGTGATCGCACTGACATTGCCGGCCGACGGGGCGGCGAACGGCATGCCGGCCAGTTCCGTCAAAGAATAGCGGCCGGGTGTGGCCGCGTGCAGGCTGACCGCGATGTCGACGATTCCGTTTCGGCACGAATCGAACTGGCGGTTGACGCCGCCGGCGAGCTGGCCGGACGGATAGATCTCCAGCTTCAGGCGGCCGTTCGACAGCTTTTCGAGCTCTTCCGACCAGGCGACCAGGGTCTTCTGCACGATGTGGTTGGGGGGGTTCCAGTGAGAGGCCTTCAACACGAACGATTGCGCGTGGGCGAGCCTGCCGGTGCACGCCACGGCAGCGGCCGAGGCCGCCCCGAGATTGACTTGGCGACGCGTGAGCATGATGGGTCTCCGGTGGATTGAAACGGTGAGCGACGCCGCCGTGCGGGTCGGCACGGCGCCGCGTCGGACGCGCTACCTGGTGTACGCCTCGTAGAACTTGCGGCCCGGGCGCCCCTGCTTCTCGACTTCGGCGACCGCGGCGTCGATCTGCGGCGACAGCAGCTTCTTCATCCGGGCGATTTCGTCGGGGGCCAGTTCGACGACCTGGACGCCCTTGGAGGTGAGCTGCCGCTTGCCGGCCAGCTC
>JAVBUK010000535.1:0-4249 GCA_031555345.1 Xanthobacteraceae bacterium
GCGCTGGTGTTCGGCGGCGTGCTCGGTACGCTCGCCGGCCTGTCGCTGATCGTGCGGAAACTGTTGCAGCCGATCGCTACCCTGATGCTCGGGGTCCCGGCGATCGCCTGGGTGGTGTTGTCGCTGCTGTGGTTCGGTGGCAGCGGGCTTGCGGTCGCCGTCACGGTCCTGGTGACCTCGGTGCCGATCATCTTTGCGGGCGCCGTGCAGGGCGTGCGGACGCTCGACGGCGGTCTGCGCCGCATGGCGCGCGCGTTCCGCGTGCCCGCCCACGTGCTGGTCACCGACGTCTACCTGCCGCACATGCTGTCCTACCTGTTTCCCGCCGTCGCGACCTCGCTGGCGCTGTCGTGGAAGGTCGCGGTGATGACCGAGCTGTTGAGCGGCACCGGCGGCATCGGCGACGGGCTGGCCACCGCGCGGGTGCAGGTCGACACCGTCAAGGCGATGGCGTGGATCCTCGCAGTGGTCCTGCTGCTGCTGGCGCTGGAGCACCTGCTGCTCGAGCCGGTTCGCCGCCGGGTCGAGACCTGGCGGCGCGAACTCGGCGGAGCGCCGACCGCCGGTTCCCGGGGACCCGGTGCCGACCCGACGGCGGGTGCGGCATGACGGCGGATGCGGCGCCCGGATTGGTGGCGCACGACGTCGCCCACGCTTTCGGGGCGGAACGGGTGCTCGACGGGGTGTCGCTCACGCTGGCCCACGGTGAGGTGGGTTGCCTGATCGGTCCGTCCGGTTGCGGCAAGAGCACGTTTTTGGCGGCCGTCGGTGGCCTCATGGCGCTGACCCGCGGTCGCATCGAGCACGACTTCCGTCGCTCCGCCTTCGTGTTTCTGGATCCCTGCCTGCTGCCATGGCGCAATGCGCGGGACAACATCGCGTTAGGACTCAAGGCGCTGCCGCTCGGCCGGCGCGAGAGCCGCGCCCGTGCCGACCGCCTGCTCGCCGCCGTCGGATTGACCGACGCCGACGCCGACAAGTATCCGCACGAACTGTCGGGCGGCATGCGCCAGCGGGCCGCGCTCGCCCGCGCGCTCGCCGTCGACCCGGACCTGCTGCTGCTCGACGAGCCGTTCAGCGCGCTGGACGTCGGCTTGCGTCGCCAGATGCAGCGACTGGTGCGGCGGCTGATCGCCGAACGCGGCCTCACCGCCCTGCTGGTGACGCACGATCTCGCCGAGGCGGTGCGGCTCGCCGACCGCATCTTCGTGATGGGCGGACGGCCGGCGCGGGTGGTCGTCGAGCATGAAGTCGCCCGGGCGTTTTCCGAGCGCGCCGATGCTTTCGTGCATGCCGAAGTGTCGCGCCTGTGCGCCGATCACCGCATCGCGCAAGCGCTGGCGATCGACGCGGTGGGGTGAGGCGTCGCCGGGCGCCCGAATTCTGTGGGACATCCGGGCTGGTGTGGTGGATTTGACGCCCCTATCTCGCTTTCGGCGCGCTCTTCATCGGAACGTCAAATCCAAAACCACACTGGCATCACAGTGTTGCCGGTGTCCTTTGCGGTTCCGGCGTCCGGACGGAGCGGCTGCGAACGGAATCGACGTCGCAACCGGGGCCCTCACCAGCTCACCCTGACGCCGGCGCGGCCGCCCCAGCTGTGGCCAGACTGGCTGCTCATCGCGACGTTGTAGTCGCCGGTCGCGAACACGCCGACCAAGCGCGTCGCCTGTCCGGACATGCCGAGGCGCAACTGCGCCCAGGTGCCGCCGAAGCTGGTCGACACTGCGGTCGGGTGCGTGCCCTGGAGCGTCCGGAACGTGGTGGTGGCGTCATCACCGAACTGATGCCAGACATTGGCCTCGCCCCAGGTCGTCATGGCGCGTCCGCCGAAGCCCACCCAGTCCTTGGTCAGGCGGGCGCCGAGCCGGCCATAGAGTTCATCGGTGGTGGCGAAGTCGACCAGGCCGAACTGATCGGCGCCGCCCGCCAGGCTCAGCCGCTGGTAGACCAGCTGCGCCTGCGGCACCAACGCATGGCCGCCGCCGAACAGGATCGGATAGCCACCTTCGAACGAGGCCGTGAAGCTCGAACCGTTGGTGCGCAGGCTCTGATTGCCGGACAGATTGACCGACGAGGCGTTGACGTCCTGATACCACGTCCCCTGCAGCACGGCGTCGGTGTACCAGCCGCCCGGACCGTAATGGGTCCAGTAGCTGCCGACCGCATAAGCGTCCATCTGCACCTTGCCGGCGTGACCGTCGGTGAACCCCTGCACGCTCGAGGTCAACCGGCCGATGCCGGCATAGAGCCCGACGGTGTCGTGGGCGGTGCGAACGAGGTCGATGCCGGCCTCGAAGCCGCCGAGGTCGAAGTCGTAGGCCGGACCGCGGCGGTCGAGCATGCCGTCCGTTCCCAGCCGGCCGGCGCTGCCGGTCTGGCCGAACACCCGGCCCCACGCCGTGGTGTGGCACGGCATACGCAGATCATTGCGCCGGGTCTGATCGGGCGTGTCGAGACAATGCTGTCCCAGGCCGTCGCGCTCGGACGCCGATCCCAGCATCGCCAGGCCGATGCGGGACGCCAGTGCCGGGGTTGCCGTGTAGGTCGGCACTTCCGTGCGAACGCCGGTCGAGCGCAGATACCAGTTGCCGTCCGGCGCGTCGCGGCCGCCCTGGAACAGGCTGTACTGGAAGGCGCCCGCGGCAACACGGTTGCCCTGGTTGGCGAGGACGAACTGGCCGTTGGAGGCGCCGCCGACCCGCACCACTTCGATGCCGTTGCCGGTGGTTTGCGCCCCCAGGCCGCCGGTATTGGTCACCACGACGTTGGTGTGGCCCGAGGTGTTGCCGGTGACGACCAGCTTGTCGGTCGGCGAATTGTCGTCCCCCAGGCGGGTGTTGAACACCATGGTGCCGCCGGAGCCGACGTAGTCGCCGGTGACCGTCAGGTTGGTGCCGGCGCCGGTCCCCAGCGAGACGCGGCCGGCAGTGTTCAGGCTGGCGACCGTCTGGTTGAACCCGGCCAAGTCGAGCGTGCCGCCGCGCTCCACGATCATCGACGAACTGGAGATGAACACATCCGCCGCCCCGGCGCGCAGCGTGCCGGCGGTGATGGTCGTCGCCCCGGTGTAGGTGTTGGCGCCCGCCAGGGTCAGCGTCCCGGTGCCGACCTTCGCCAGCGAGCCGCCGGTTCCTCCCCCGATGCCGCCGTCCTCGATCGTGCCGCCGACAATAGTGCTGAGATCGTTGCCGCCGACCGTCAACGTCTTGGCGCCGAGCAAGTACCTGCCGTCGCCCTCGATCGATCCGGCGGTGGTCCCGGCGGTGGCCAGACCCGATATGTCGAAAATGCCATTCACAATGCTACCCGCATTGGTGATGAAGCGCGCCGCCCCGCCGCTCGCCGCCTCGTAGAAATGCACATAGCCGCCGTTGTTGGTGGTGATGACGGCGTTGCCGGCCGTGCCGGAATTCCAAAATAACGTGCCGGCACCGCTGTCGTTGGTGATGGCGGCCGTGCCGGCCGTGCCGGCGCCGGTAAAGACGATCATGCTGCCGGTGTGGTTGGCGATGGTGGCGCTGCCGGCGGTGGCGGTGTCGAGAAAGAAAGTCGTGCCGCTGATGTTGGTCAGGATGGCATGGCCGGCCGTGCTGGATTCATGAAACGCCGTGCCGCCGCCGTTGTTGGTGATGGTGGCGCGGCCAGCGGTGCTGCTGTCCCAGAATTCCGTCCCGCCGAGGTTGTTGACGATGGCGGCGCTGCCGGCGGTCGCCATGCCGTGAAAATACGTGCTGCCGTCGTTGTTGGCGATGCGGGCGCTTCCCGCCGTGGCATGGTCGGAAAAGGAGGTGCGGCCGGCATTGGAAACATCCGCGTTGCCGGCGCTGCTGGAATTCAAGAACGACAGGCCTGCGCCCGCGTGCAGGTTGATAACCGGAGCATAGGAGGAGTCGTTGACGATGCCGGCGGCGGTGAATTCCATCCCGCCGCCGCTGGTGATCGTGAACGAATAGGCCGGAGCCTCCGCCTCGATCTGCATCGCGCCAAAGGTCGCGTAGGGGGACACCGTCACCGAGGTGGCGGCACTGTTGTCGGCGAACGTCGCGGTGCCGGTGGGCAGCGCCGATCCGCTCCAGTTGGTCGCGACACCCCAATCCGCACCAGGGACGATGCCCGTCCAGATGCCGTCTGCCGCATGAGCCGACCCGGCCGTCAACAGCGCACCGACCGCCACTGTCGTCGACAAGCACATTAAGTAATTTCGCATTTCGATTTCGGACGTGTATTACATGATGATATATTTGCA
>JAVBUK010000264.1:0-4075 GCA_031555345.1 Xanthobacteraceae bacterium
ACGCTGGTCCTGCTCGACGCGGCGACGCGCCGCCCGCGACCGTTCCCGGCGGAGACCGCCGCCCGGATTCGCCGGTCCATATCCGGCATGCCCGGGCCGGCCTGAGCGGCCGCGGACGATGCCGCGACCAAATTTCGTGGATCTGTGACCGGATCAGGCGCCCGCCGCCGACCGGCCGCGCGGGCCGCCGGGCCCGATCAGGCTTGGCGTTCGGGCGTATGGACGACCAGCCCGTCGAGCTCGTCGCTCACCTTGATTTGGCACGACAGGCGGGAGTTCGCACGCACATCGAACCCGAAATCCAGCATGTCCTCTTCCATCGGCGACGGCTCGCCGGTCTTGTCCTGCCATCCGTCCGCGACATAGACGTGGCACGTGGCGCAGGCGCAGGCCCCGCCGCATTCGGCCTCGATACCGGGTATGCCGTTCTTGATGGCCGCCTCCATCACCGTGGAGCCGACTTCCGCCATCACGGTCCGGGACGTTCCCGCGGCATCGATGAACATGATTTTGGGCATGAGCTGACAAAGAACCGAGAAAAACCGAGGGTGGAACGCGCTGCTATACCGGCTTACGGCCGCCGACGCTAGTGTCCCGGTTCCGATGTTCGGTTTCGTCCGCAGCTCGCGCCGTACGACCGTCGGAACCGAAAGAACACCAGCAACGCTATGATGCTGGTGTGGTTTTCGGATTTGACATTGCGGTGAAGCGCTCACCGCAAGCGTGATCGGAACGCCAACGCCACCACACCAGCGCAGCGAAGCACCCGCCGGTGGATGGTTCAGCGTCCTGCGAGACGGTCGGTGATCGTCTCACGCGTTTTTGCGACCGCACGCGACAATGCCGAAACGGCGGTGCCGAGATCGCCGGTCGGCTTCGCTGCAGCTTCGACCGCTTCGGCGGCGAAAGCGACGCCCCAGGCGCCGATACCGCGGGCAGACCCCTTGAGCGTATGGGCGAGCGCAGCCACGGCCGCGGGCTCGATCCCCGCCATCCGGTCGATCAGCATCCCGGCCTGACGGTCGAACAGCGCCAGCTCCTCGCGCTCAAGCTCGCGGTCTCCCAGTGTCATGCGAAAAAGATGAGTAAAATCAATCGATTGATCCACAGGCTGAAGCGGTGGCGATGCCGTGAAGTCGTGCGCGGCAGGGGTCGTGCAGAGCATTGGTGCCATCCCGGAGGCCCTTGGAAGGAGCACTTTCACTTGAATCTACCGGCCCGGACGGCAAAGCGCGGTAAACGGCTTTGGTGCTCATGGACGGCACCGACAGCCAAGCACAGAGATGCTTAACGCTTCCTTACTTTGCGTCAGGCGATCTCAACCATCGGCGCCACCCGGATTTGACCAACCTTCGCGATCGTTCGGGGGCGAGGCGCCGACGGCCCGATACCCTTCCGGGGTCAGACGGCAGACCAGCCAGTCCGGCTTGATCGGATTCGCCACCCAGGGCTTGGCCCAGCCATGGGCAATGCAGGCCTCGATGGTCTTGCGCGGAACCTCCCGACCGTTGAGATCGAAGAGCGGAAGTTTTCCACCGGGTTCGTTCAGTCCACGCTCGAGATACCGCTTCTGTGGCTCGGTCGGCCGCACAGAAGCCGTATTGCCGCCATCATGATCCCGGCGCGAGTCCGGGGTGGTCTCCCGTGCGGGGAGTTCCTGTTTGCCCATTTGACGCCCGTTAACGATGATTAAAAAGTGGTTACCGGACCGGTTTCAAACAGCACCGGGCGTCGGTAGGATACCCGATCGGGAGGGAGGACTCCCAGAGGCAACCGGCAGCTTTGTCTGCCGAACGACCAATCACCACGCACCCCTGGCGCAACCCCGCGGTTGTCCACAGGGGCCGGTCCTGGTTCAGCGTACGACGCGAGGCGACGAGCGACATGGCGACTTTTTCCAAGAAAACCAAGGATCCGACGGAAATCGCGCTGTCCGCAATTCAAGATGCGCTGAGCGTCCACGACACCGACACGACGGCGCCCGCTTCGCCCGACACCGACGGCGACTCCCGTCGGCGATCGCACGGCACGCAGACCCTCGAGGACGACCTGTTCCTCGATCCGCCGGTCGCCGCCGGACGCAGTGACGCGCCGCGGGCCGCCAACGACGATCGCGCCACCATCGGCCAGATCCTGCAGGCGCTGCAGCGACGCCCCGCCCGCACGCCCTACATCATCGCGTCGCTGTTCGCGGCCGCCTGGGCGGTGTGTGCGCTGGGCCTCGGCTACGGCTACGGCGGCGCGATCGAGCAGATGATCAGCCAATCCTCCGCCGTTCCGGTGGTGGTCGGCCTGGCGGCGGGTTTCCTGGCGCCGATCGTGTTCCTGTTCGTGCTCGCCAACATGCTGGCGCGCTCGCAGGAGCTGCGGATCGTCGCCCAGTCGATGGCGGAGATCGCGATCCGGCTCGCCGAGCCCGAGACGGTCGCCGGCGACTCGATCGTCAGCGTCGGCCAGGCGGTGCGCCGCGAGGTCGCCGCGATGGGCGACGGCGTCGAACGCGCGCTCGCCCGCGCCGCCGAACTCGAGACGATGGTCAACAACGAGGTCAACGCGCTCGAGCGGTCCTACAACGACAACGAGATGCGCATCCGCAGCCTGCTCGACGGGCTGATCGCGCAGCGCGAGACGCTGGTCGGACAGTCCGAGCAGGTCCGCACCGCCCTCACCAGCGTGCATCTCGACCTGTCGCAGGACATCCACGCGGTGAGCGAAGCGATCACCGATCGGATCAACCAAATCACCCACGACATCGCCGCCGCACTGGCGGAGAAGGGCGACCACATCACCATCGCGCTGGGCAACGCCGGCGATTCGATGATCGCGGCGCTCGGCGAGCGCGGCGGCGACATGCTCGAACGGCTCGAGAACACCAGCCACCAGACCTGCTCGGCGATCGAGCACGCGAGCAGCCGCCTGAGCGCCAGCCTCAACTTCAAGACCGAACACCTCAACGACGATTTCGCCGAGATCGCGTCGAACATGCAGCAGATGATGACCACCCGGCTCGACGCCGTGGCCGACGGATTCGCGGACCGGGCGGCGGGCCTCATCGACCTGATGGAGACGCGCTCGCAGACCCTCACCCAGACCATCGTCGACACCTCGGGCCAGATCGCCGAGACGATCGCGACGCGCGCCGAAGAGGTCAACAGCACCCTGAAGGCGACCGGCGAGTCGATCGTGCTCGACCTGAGCCTGCGCGGCGGCGATATCGTGTCGCAGCTGGAGCAGACCAGCGGCCGCATCACCGAGACGATCGTCGAGCGCAGCAACAACGTCACCGAGACGTTCAGCCAGACCGCCGAGGCCCTCGCCGCCTCGATCGGAGCGCGCGGCGACGCCGTGCGCGACATGCTCGGCCAGCGCCTGCAGGCGTTCGAGGACATGTTCAACAGCGGCGGAACCGAACTGGCCGAACGGATCGGACGCGACTCCTCGTCCCTCGGCAGCCTGATCACGCGGCACCTGACCGAGTTCGACCGCACCGTGAAGACCTACGGCGGCGAACTGGTGGAACGCCTCGGACAGCGCACCCAGGACCTCAACGAGGCGATGAAGACCTATCTGGACGGCTTCGACAGCCGTGTCGGCGACAAGGCCGCGGAAGTCACCGGCGCGCTGGAGCAGCACCTGGTGCAATTCCGCGACGCGATCGACGCCAAGTCCCAGATGGTCAACGAGGCGATCAGGTCCGACCTGGAAGGCTTCGAAAGCCGCGTCGGCGGCACCGCGAGCGAAGTCACCGGCGCGCTGGAGCAGCACCTGATGCGGTTCCAGGACACGGTCGACACCAAGTCCCAGATGATCAGCGACGCGATCAGGTCCGACCTGGAGAACTTCGAGAGCCGCGTCAGCGGCACCGCGATCGAGGTCGGCGGCACGATCGAGCAACGGCTCCAGCGCTTCCAGGAGGCGCTCGACACCCGGACCCAGACGATCAACGAGACGCTGAGCTCGCGGGTGGTGGACATCGCCAAGACCGTCGCCGAAGGCGGCAAGGAACTGATCACGACGCTGGAAGCACGCGTCTCCGAGGTCGACGGCCTCCTCGCCACGCGCGGCGACATTCTCG
>JAVBUK010000324.1:0-7872 GCA_031555345.1 Xanthobacteraceae bacterium
AACCGATGAGCAGGAAGGTCCACGTCACCACCACCGTCAACGGCGACGCCTGCGAATTCCTGTGCGAACCGCAGCAGACGCTGCTCGACGTGTTGCGCAACGAGTTGCAGCTCACCGGCACCAAGGAAGGCTGCGCGACCGGCGACTGCGGCGCCTGCAGCATCGTGCTGGACGGCCGCCTGGTCGACGCTTGTCTGGTGCTCGCGGTCGAAGCCGAAGGCAGGACCATCGCGACCATCGAGGGCATGGCGCAGGGTGACACCCTGCATCCGCTGCAGCGCAAGCTGCTCGAACTCGACGGCGTGCAATGCGGCATCTGCACGCCCGGGATGCTGATGGCGGCGCGGGCGCTGATCGAGCGCAATCCCGATCCCACCGAGACCGAGGTGCGTTTCTGGCTGGCCGGCAACCTGTGCCGATGCACCGGCTACGACAAGATCGTCCGAGCCGTGCTGGCTGCCGCAGCCGAGATGCGGGGGGCACGAGCATGACGGAACTCCCGGAAGCCAGCGGCTACGATCCGGACCGCAAACTCCAGGTGGTGGGCGGCTCGCCGCCGCGGCACGACGGCATCGACAAGGTCACCGGCCGCGCCAAGTACGGCGCCGACCTGATCCTGGCCGGCATGCTGGTGGGAAAAATCCTGCGCAGCCCGCATCCGCACGCGATCATCCGGTCGATCGACGTCTCGCGGGCCGAGGCGTTGCCGGGGGTGAAGGCGATCGTGACCCGCGGCGACTTTCCCGAGCTGCCGGCCGACACGCCGATGGGCGCGTTCAGCCGCAATTTCATGGCGCGTGAAAAGGCGCTGTACGACGGCCACGCCGTCGCGGCGGTCGCGGCCACCAGCGAGTCGATCGCCCGGAAGGCGCTCGCGCTGATCACGGTGGACTATCGGGTGCTGCCGCACGTCATCGACCCGGTCGAGGCGATGGCGCCGGACGCCCCCGTTCTGCACGATCATATCCGCACCAAGGGCGCCGAAACCACATCCGGCGGCCCCACCAATGTCTCGGAGCGGATCGAATACGTCCGCGGCGATCCGGCGGCGGGATTCGCCGCCGCCGATGTGGTGGTCGAGCGCGAATTCGCCACCCGGCCGATCCATCAGTGCTACATCGAACCGCAGGCGTGCGTCGCCAACGCCGGCGAAGACGGCCAGATCGAACTGTGGTGCAGCACGCAGGGCCAGTTCGTGGTTCGTGCGCAGGTCGCCGGCGTGCTGGCGATCGACGCCTCCAAGCTCCGCGTCGTTCCCACCGAACTCGGCGGCGGGTTCGGCGGCAAGACCCGACCGTATGTCGAGGCGGTGGCGGTCGCGCTGTCGCGCAAGGCGTGCCGGCCGGTGAAGATCGTGCTCGAACGCGCCGAAGTGTTCCGCGCGACCGGCCCGGTCGCGGCGACCCGCTCGCGGGTCAAACTGGGGGCGACCCGCGACGGCAGGATCGTCGCCGCCGAAGCCGAGCTGATCTACCAGACCGGCGCGTTCACCGGATCGATGTTCTCCAACGGCGCCCAGGCGGCATTCACCCGCTACGATCTTTCCGACGCCAGGGTGGTGGCCACCGAGGTGCTGTCGAACCGGCCGGCGGTGGCAGCGTTCCGGGCGCCCAACGTGCCGCAGGCCGTCTACGCAGTAGAAAGCGTGATCGACGAACTCGCCGGCAAGCTCGCCATCGACCCGATCGACCTGCGCCTGAAGAACGCGATGCGCGACGGCGCCACCACGCTGTACGGCACGACCTTCGGGCCGATCGGCGTCGTGGCGACGCTCGAGGCCGTCAAGGCGAGCGAACACTACAATGCGCCGCTCCGGCCCGGTCAGGGGCGGGGCGTGGCACTGGGGTTCTGGTTCAATCGTGGTGGCGAGACCACCGCATCGCTGACCGTGGCGCCGGACGGAACCGTGACGCTGCTGCTCGGCATGGTGGATGTCGCCGGCTCACGCATGGCGATCACCATGCAGGCGGCCGAGACGCTGGGCATTCCGGTCGAGAAAGTGCGCGCCGTCGTCGCCGACACCAGCGCGCTCGGCTACAACATGGTCACCGCCGGCAGCCGCTCGGTGTTCGCCGGCGGCGTCGCCATCGTCGATTGCGCCCGCACGGTGATCGCCGAACTGTGCCGGCGCGCCGCGGAAATCTGGAACGTGTCCGAGGAGGCGGTGACCTACGCCGACGGCTGTTGCCGCCCGGCCAGCCAGAACGTCGGCGAATTCGCGCCGCTGTCGATCGCCGATATCGTTCAGCGCACCGCCGCGACCAACGGTGCGGTCGCGGCACATTACGAGCGAACGGTGGCCGGCGCGGGTCCCGGCTTCGGTGCCCACATCGTCGACGTCGAGGTCGACCGCGACACCGGGGCCGCCAGGGTGCTGCGCGACACCGTGGTGGTCGACGCCGGCAAGGCGATCCACCGCGGCATGGTCGAGGGACAGCTCCAGGGTGCGGCGGTCCAGGGCATCGGCTGGGCGCTCGGCGAAGAATACGTCTATGGCGCGGACGGGCGGCTGCAGAATCCCGGTTTTCTCGATTATCGCCTGCCGGTCTGCTCGGACGTGCCGATGATCGAGCCGGTGATCGTCGAGGTGCCCAATCCGAACCATCCCTACGGGGCACGCGGCATCGGCGAAACGCCGGTGACGCCGACGCTCGGTGCGATCGCCAATGCGGTTGCCCACGCGATCGGCATCCGCCCTTGCGAGCTGCCGATGTCGCCGCCGCGCCTTCTGAAGCTGATCGCGCAGGCGAACGGCGCCCGCTGACGGCTCGCCGCCGCCGGCCCGGAGGTCGAGGGCCGGGGCCGCGCGGCCGGGGCCTCATGGTTCGCGACACCCGCTGCGCGGGTTCCTCACCTTGTGGGTTCGAGGCACTCACCGCGCGGGCGCCCCCACGAGGGTTGCGGGCCGCGCGACCGCGCCCCTCACCCAGAGGAGGCCGCGCAGCGGCCGTCTCGAAGGGTGAGGCCCGGAGGTCGACGGCCTGATGGTTCGGGTGCGGTCCGCTCCTCGTATCAGCGAAAGCGGTGAGGGTGTGACTATTCCGCGGGGAATGGCCCGATCCGGGTGGCCACCCGGATCGGTCCGCCGGCCGACGGATCGTGTGCTCCTGAGCCCGACAGGGGCTGGTGGTGAAGCGTGATCGCGGTCGGCTCTTCATCTGGCCCGTATGGTTGCAGGAACCGGTGGGGTGCGCACTGCAAGGAAGGGACGACGAAGATGGCTGAGCTTGCCACGAAGGTGGCCGGGACCGAGACCGCCAAGCATCAGCTCGATGCTCGGAAGATCCAATAAAAAAAGGCGCCTGCGCGCCCATCAAACGGTCTTCTATTCAAGTCACGTCGGGAGGGGCCAGTGTGGGCATTGCCTCACTGCTATTGCCCATTCGGCCGCTCCCAACGCGCCGTTCGTGTGGGACGCCGCTGTGCCGGGGCCCGAACGGAACCCCGACGGTCAACGCGGCGGAAAGTTGCCCGGTGGCGTCATTTCCTCTCCTCGTTGGTCCCCGTACCGATCCGCAGTGGATCCGCACGGACGGCCTTAGCGTCCTCCCGTTTGGCCGCCGTGTCAACAGCGTTTTTGATCCGGGCGTTGCGCGTGCCGACGCGCAAAATGTCGCGGTATCGCAATCGCCGGATGCAGAATGGCCGGCCCGCCGCGCTTCGGTATGCAGGCAACACGATATCATAACCTTAAGAACGTGCTGCGGTTGCCTTGAATGCGACTCGTCCGGCATCCGGACTGTTGGTGTGCAAACCTGTTTTCCGCCGCCACCGTGCCGGCATTCGTCGATTCCGGTTTGATCGAGAGCGCCGCAGCAGGCGCCGTGCCTGCCTCACGCAAAGGCTTCGCGGGTGGCGGGGATACGGCATGGCATTCCGCCCTGCGGAATTGACCGGTCGATGGCGAAATCCGGACGACACCCGGACGGTCGTCGGAACGATTCCATTGTTTGCGGTGGTTTTGGTCTGCGGATCCGGGGTCGATGGAACCGCATCGAGCCTCGGCGCCGGTGGCGTTGCGCATCGCTCAACCGGAACGTTTGTCGTATTCTTTCGCGATCCGGGCACGTGCCGGTGCCGGGATCCGCGGACGATGCTCGTGAATTCCACGCAACCATGCAAGTTTGCGGCATTACCTTGCGTCTGCGGAGCGCAACACGCATGGCTGACCGGGTTGGATTAGATTTCTATTAATGCCCTTCGCGCAAGCTACTACGGGCCTCGCTACCTCGATTTTCCTCAGCCGCATCGGCTGTCTGAGCGGGCCGATTTTGCGCGAGTCGCGTTCGGGGTTCATTCCATGTTCAATTTCAGGTGGGGAATCAGCACGAAGCTCGGCGTCGCCAGCGGCATCGGCGTGCTTCTGGTGTGCGGGATGGTGCTGAACGAGCAGGTGAGCAACGCGACAACCTCGGTGGCGACGCAAGCGGCGATCGTGCAGCAGACGGTCGGTCGTGAAATCGAAAGCGCCGCGGCGGCGTATCAGGAATTGCGCGCGGTGACCGGCGAGGTGCTGGCGGCGCAAAGCGTGGACAAGCTCGAAACCCACATGGCCGAGGCCGAGCGGACGCTGGCCAGAGCGATCGAACATTTCGGCAAGGCAGCCAGTCTGTCGGGAGCGGGCAGCGAGCGCACCCGGTTCGATCGCATCAAGACGGCGCTCGACCGCCACATGGCTGCGTTGCGCGAATCGGCCGCACAACAGAAGGTGGCGATCGACATCGGCATTCAGCGTTCCGCGCTCGGGCAGAAGTGGGACCGGCGCATCGCCGACCTGATGGCGTCAGCCGGGTTTCGCGAGCTGGCCAATCGGGCCGAGATGGAGGCTCTGCTGCGCGACGCCGACAAGGCGTTCAGCGATTCCAGGACCGCCTCTTGGCGGCTGGCCTCGACACGCGACGTTTCGGTCGGGGCGCGGGTCAAGGCGTCGGTTGCGAAGACGACCGAGTTGCTGGACCGGGTGCGCACCATGGCGCGAAGCGCCAGCATCGCGACGGCGCTGGACGACCTCACGAATCAGGCCGACGTTTTCGTCACCGCGATCGAGACCGGGACGGCGGCGATCGTCACCCAGGAGCGCAACCGACGCGACGGCATGGACGCGGTCGCGCCCGAACTGGCCGACTTGGTCCAGCAGGCGATGTCGCACGCGTTGGCGCTGTCCGACGCGGCCTCGGCCGAGGCGGCGGCTGCATCGAGCCGCGCGGAGCGGATTTCGTTGGCCGCCGGACTGCTGGCGATCGTCATCATGATCGGCTCGGCCGTCCTGTCGATGCTCACCATCGCCCGCCCGATCCGCCGGATCGGCGAGGTGCTGGTGGTGCTGGCGCAAGGCGAAAAGGACGTCGCCATACCGTTTACCGACCGATCGGACGAGGTGGGCGACAACGCGCGCGCGGCCCAGGCGTTCCGCGACAACATCGAACGCGTCGAGCGGATGGAAATCGAGCGCCGCGAGGTCGAGAACCGCGCAACCGAGGAGCGGCGGGCGACCGAGCAGCGGCGGATGACCGAGCAGCGCGAAGCCGCCGAGCAGCAGGACCGCGCCGGCAAGGAGGCGATGCGCGGTCTGGTCTCGCAGATCGAGTCGGCGGTCGGCGGCATCATCCAGGTGGTGTCGGCCTCGGCGACCGAGCTGGAGGCGACCGCCAAGATGCTGTCCGACAGCGCCGGTTCGACCCAGCAACTGTCCAACGAGGTGGCGGCCTGTTCGACCGAGGCGTCGTGCAACGTCCAGGCGGTGGCGTCGGCGACCCAACAGCTGTCGGCGTCGGTCGGCGAGATCAGCCAGCAGGTGAACCGGTCGAGCGAAATCGCCTCCCGCGCGGTCGACCAGGCCAAGCGGACCGACCGACAGATGTCCGACCTGTCGCAGGCGGCAGGCCGCATCGGCGATGTGGTGAAGCTGATCACGGCGATCGCCGAGCAGACCAACCTGCTCGCGCTCAACGCCACCATCGAGGCGGCGCGCGCCGGCGAGGCGGGGCGCGGCTTTGCGGTGGTGGCGCAGGAGGTGAAGGCGCTGGCCTCGCAGACCGCCAAGGCAACCGAGGAGATCGGCACGCAGGTCGGCAACATGCAGCAGGCGACACGGGAATCGGTCACGGCGATCGAGGAGATCGGCGATACGATCGGGACGATATCGCAGATCGCCGAAACGATCTCGGTCGCGGTCGAGCAGCAGGGCGCCGCCACCGGGGAGATCGCCCGCAACGTCGAGCAGGCCTCGACCGGCACCGCCGAGGTGAACGCGAAGATCACCGACGTGAACCGTTATGCCAGCGAAACCGAAGCGGCATCCACCCAGATGTTGGCGGCGGCACAGCAGCTGTCGCGCGAAAGCAATCACCTCAAGACGGAAATGGAGCGCTTCCTGCACGCCGTGCGCGCGGGTCTCGACGACCGGCGTCAGCAGCCCCGGCAATCCGAGGAAAGACGCGCGTCGGCGTGACCCCGGCTCTTCGACAAGAGCTGTTCACCCACCGCGGCGTGATTTCCGGCTGATCCGAGAACCGGATCAGCCGCGTTTCCTCGCCGGCCGGAATGCGCCGTCACGATACGGCGCCGCGGCTCCGGCCCCCGCTCTTGAGTGAGGCCCACAGGCGGCGATCGAGGCGGAAGCGGTCGACCGGTGCCGAGCAGTCGATCGCGCGAATGCGACAGAGGCCGACGCCGGTCCATTGGAAACCGCACTTCTCCAGCACGCGGCGCGACGCCGGATTGGTGACGCGGGCGCCGGCCTGCAGCGCCGCGTATTCGTGGCCGCCGAAGGCGCGGTCGATCAGCGTGCGAACCGCCTCGGTGGCGTAGCCGTTGCCCCAATAGGCGACGCCGAGCCAGCAGCCGACCTCGGGGGTGTCTTCGCGCAGCCTGAAATCGCAGGCGCCGATCGGCGGGCCGTCGGCGAGGGTGATGACGTAGGTTTCCTCGCCGTGACGCAGATTGGCGCCGGCGATCCAGGCTTTCGCGTCGGCGGGCCGGTAGGGGCACGGCATGCAGGCCGTGTTCTCGGCAATACGTCGGTCGTTGGCGATCGTCGCAACCGCTTTTACGTCCTCGAGGCGCGGCGCGCGCAGAATCAGCCGATCGGTTTCGAGGACGGGGATATTGCCCTCGCGAACGGTCCCTCCGGGGGTGAACGCGAGTCCGGTCATGACAGGGTTCCTTTCGCCTGCAAAACTGCTTCGGGCAAAAATGCTTCGAGGGGGAGCCGGCATCCCGTCTCCCCCTCGAATTGGAACCCTGTTTCGGGTCCGCCGGGTGAGATGGATGCCGGCGGACCTCGTATGGTCTACCGGTTCATTCGGCCGCCGCCTGCGTCATCGGTTGGACCGATACGTAGGTGCGACCCTTCGCTTTGGTGCGGAACTCGACGCGACCGTCGATCTTGGCGAACAGCGTGTGATCGGTGCCGATTCCGACGTTCCTGCCGGGATGCCACTGGGTGCCGCGCTGACGCACCAGAATGTTGCCGGCGACACAGGCCTGACCGCCGAACAGCTTCACGCCGAGGCGCTTGCCCGCGGAATCGCGCCCGTTGCGCGAGGAGCCGCCTGCTTTTTTGTGAGCCATGACAAAAATCCGTGTTCGTTCGCTACCTATCCCACCCCGGTGGTGAAATCCCCATCCGGCCGGGATCACTTCTTCGTTTTCGGCGACCGCCTCGGTCGCCGGCGACGCCGGCGACGCCGGCTTCGCGCGCGTCGGCCGCGGTTTCGGCGTCGGGCTCGGCCGTGCGCCGTCGGTCAGGATCTCGGTGATCCGCACCAGGGTGAATTCCTGACGGTGGCCGCGCCGGGGGCGCGGCGGCTGGGGCCGGGGCTGCTGGGGGGGGCGGGGGTGGGCGCCGGGGCGGTGGGTGTGGAGCTCGCG
>JAVBUK010000047.1:0-4480 GCA_031555345.1 Xanthobacteraceae bacterium
GCCGTGGCGCTCGAGCCGTCCCGCCAGCTCGAGCTCGAGCAGAACCACGTGCACGGCGGCCGGCGAACTGCCGGACAAGCGAATGAGATCATCGATCGGCACCGGGGTCGGCCCGAGCAATTCCACGATGCGCGCGCGTTCGCCGCCGCCAGGTTCGAGCGCCGGCAGAGGCGACGTGTCGGGCTCCGCAACTGCCGCTTCCACCGGCTCGCCCAGGATCGGGCGCACGACGGTGATCACGTCGGCAGCTTCCGTGACCAGGGTCGCGCCTTGCTTGAGCAAGTCGTTGGTGCCTTCGGCGCGCGGATCGAGCGGCGAGCCCGGGACCGCGAACACCTCGCGGCCCTGCTCGAGCGCGAACCGCGCGGTGATCAGTGAGCCGGAGCGGCGGGCCGCCTCGACGATCACCACGCCGACCGACAAGCCCGCGATGATGCGGTTGCGGCGCGGAAAATCCTGGCTGCGCGCCACCCAGCCGTGCGGCATCTCCGACACGGCTGCGCCCCGGCCCAGAAGGTCGAACAGCAGGCCGGCGTGCTCGGGCGGATAGATGCAGTCATGGCCGCCGGCGATGACCGCCGCGGTTCCCGTCGCGAGGCTGGCCCGGTGGGCCGCCCCGTCGATGCCGCGTGCCAGCCCGGATACGATCACGAAGGCGGCGTTGCCGAGATCGCGGGCCAGCCGTTCGGCGAATTTCAGGCCCGCGGCCGAGGCATTGCGCGCCCCGACGATGGCGATTGTTGGCTGCGACAGCGCGGCGAGCTGGCCGCGGACCGCGATGAGGGGTGGGGGGTCGTGAATGGCGCGCAGGCGCGGCGGATAGCCGGGCTCGCCCAGGCCGACCATGGCGACGCCGAGGCCGCTCGCGGCGGCGAGCTCCCGTTCGGCCTCCTGGTGGCTGCAGATCCGTGTGGCGCGCGGGGCGCCGCCGCGCCGCGCCAGATCGGGCAGGGCATCGAGCGCCTGCCTGGCGCTGCCGAAATGGGCGAGGAGGGAGCGGAACGTCCGCGGCCCGATATTGTCGCTGCGGATCAGCCGCAACCAGGCGATCCGCTCCTCGGCGCTGAGCCGCGCGTCCGTCATGGCGCCTGCAAAACGGGCGCTTGCGGGCAATCTATGCCTCCGCAAAGGGGACCGGCGATTCGTTCCATGTTTGTTCTAAGCCCGAGCCGGCGTTGCGTCAAGGGGCCGGGCGACGTTTGAGCGAACCTTCCGCCGACCATCCGCCGATCACGGCGGGGTCAAGCGGAGGGGGGATCAACGGCCGATTTTGGCTTCCGTGCCCGCCATCAGGCGGCGGATGTTGTCGCGATGCTTGAGCCACAGCAGGATCGCCAGCAGGAGGAACAGTTGCGCCTCCTGGAAGTAGTCGTCCCACCACAACAGCAGCGGCGTCACCGCGCTGGCGATCAGCGCCGACAGTGACGAGTAGCGGGTGACGAACGCCACGCCCAGCCAGACGATGCAGAACACGATGGCGGCCTGCCACACCAGTCCGAGCAGAACCCCGATGAAGGTGGCGACACCTTTGCCGCCCCTGAACCGGAGCCAGACCGGAAAGAGGTGGCCCAGGAATGCGCCGAGTCCCGCCAGCACGGCGGGGCCGTCGCCGCCGATCCAGTCGGCGATCAGCACCGCTGCGGTGCCTTTGAGGGCATCGAGCACAAGGGTCGCGACGGCGAGCCCGCGACGGCCGGTGCGCAGCACATTGGTGGCGCCGATATTGCCCGACCCGATGGTGCGCAAGTCCTTGGTCCCTCCGAGGCGGGTGAGAACCAGCCCGAACGGGATCGATCCGAGGCCGTAGCCGAAGACCAGAGCCAGAAGATAGGAGGGGAGGGCCAGGGACCCGCTGATCGGTTGGAGCATGGACAGGCTTCGATGGACAGGCTTCGATGGACAGGCGTCGGAGGCTGCAAATGGCCCGGGTGGATCCGGGGATGGAGCCGCTTCCGTTGCATACCCGGTCCGGCCGCTGGAATCGACCCCGCCGTCGCCGTTTATCCTCTCCCACCGCCGGAAAAGCGGATGCGCACCGCCATGCCGTCCGCCGTCGCCGGGCCCGGTCGCACGCCACCTGCCCGGTCGCGATCGGCAGTTGGAAGTCTCGTTCGGGCGTCGCGCCTCGGCGCATTCCGGCCGGTCCGGGCTGCGGATCAGCCGGATTTGTATTCGTATACGGTGCGGCCGCCGATGATCGTGCGCACGACCCGGCCCTGCAGTCTGGCTTCGTCGAACGGCGTGTTCTTGCACTTCGACTTGAGCATGTCGCGTTCGAGCACCCAGGGGACGTCGGGGTCGATCACGATCACGTCGGCGACGGCCCCCGATTTGAGGCTGCCGCCGGGCAGTTGCAGCAGTTCCGCCGGCCGCGTCGACATCGCCCGCAACAGGGCGCCGAGGCCGATCTCGCCCGCATGCACCAGCCTGAGGCCGGCGAGCAGCATGGTCTCGATGCCGATCGCGCCGGGGGCGGCATCGGCAAAGGGGAGGCGCTTGGTTTCGACGTCCTGGGGATTGTGATCGGACATCACCACGTCGATCAGGCCGTCGACCAGCGCCTGCACCAGCGCGGTGCGGTCCGCCTCGGCGCGCAGCGGCGGGGCCAGTTTGCAGAAGGTGCGGTAGTGGCCGACGTCGAGTTCGTTCAGCGTCAGGTGGTTGATCGACGCGGAGGCGGTGACCGCGAGGCCGGCCTCCTTGGCGCGGCGCAGCACATCGAGCGATTCCCGGCAGGTGAGCGAGGCCGCGTGGTATCGTCCGCCGGTCAACCCCACCAGCCTCACGTCGCGTTCGAGGACCAGCGTCTCGGCCGCGGACGGGATGCCGATCAGGCCGAGCCGGGTCGACATCTCGCCCTCGTTCATCACGCCGTCGGACAAGTCCGGATCCTCGGTATGGTGAACGATGAGGGCGTCGAAATCGCGCGCATAGGTGAGCGCGCGCCGCATCACCTGGGCGTTGGTGACGGTCTTGACGCCGTCGGTGAACGCGACCGCGCCCGACGCCTTGAGCAGGCCGATCTCGGTCATCTCCCGGCCCTCGAGGCCCTTGGTCAGCGCCGCCATCGGATGCACGCGGACAATGCCGGTGTCGCGGGCGCGGCGCAGCACGTAGTCGACCAGCGCCGGATCGTCGATCGGCGGGTTGGTGTCCGGCTGGCAGATGATCGTGGTGACGCCGCCGGCGGCCGCCGCCTGGCTGCCCGACGCGAAGGTTTCGCGATATTCGGCCCCGGGTTCGCCGATGAAGGCGCGGATGTCGATCAGCCCGGGCGCGACCACCTTGCCCTTGCAGTCGATCACCTCGGTGCCTTCGGGAACGCCGGCCGCGCCGATGCCGCGCTTGGCCTCACGCACGAGGCCGTCGGCGATCAGGAGATCGCCGGGGGTGTCGAGGTCGCGCGACGGATCGACGATCCGGGCGTTGGTGAGGAGGATCGGACGACGTTCGGACAGCATGTTGTCAGGCATTCGGCAGGTTGCGTGAAAGCGCCTCGAGCACGGCCATGCGGACGGCAACGCCCATCTCGACCTGCTCGCGGATCAACGATTGCGCCCCGTCGGCGACGTCGGTCGCGATCTCGACGCCGCGGTTCATCGGCCCCGGATGCATCACCAGCGCGTCGGGCTTGGCATAGGCGAGTTTCTTGGCGTCGAGACCGAAATAGGCGAAGTATTCCTGCGTCGACGGGATGAACGAGCCGTGCATGCGCTCGCGCTGCAGCCGCAGCATCATCACGATGTCGGCGTCGCGCAGTCCCTGCCGCATGTCGCGGCAGACCTCGACACCGAGCCGCTCGGCGTTGGGTGGCAGCAGGGTCGAGGGCGCCACGATCCGCACGCGGGCGCCCAGCGCGGTGAGCAGGATGATGTTCGAACGCGCCACCCGCGAGTGCAGCACGTCGCCGCAGATCGCCACCACCAGCCGCTCAATCCGGCCCTTGTTGCGCCGGATGGTCAGCGCGTCGAGCAGGGCCTGGGTCGGGTGTTCGTGCTGGCCGTCGCCGGCGTTGACCACCGAGCAGTCGACCTTGCGCGCCAGCAGCTCCACCGCGCCGGAGGCGTTGTGGCGCACCACGATGAGGTCGGGGTGCATGGCGTTGAGGGTGATCGCGGTGTCGATCAGCGTCTCGCCCTTGTTCATCGACGAGGAGGACACCGACATGTTCATCACGTCGGCGCCGAGGCGCTTGCCGGCCAGCTCGAACGACGACTGCGTGCGGGTGGAATTTTCGAAGAACAGGTTGATCTGGGTCCTGCCGCGCAACGACGTGCGCTTCTTTTCGATCTGGCGATTGAGTTCGACGAACTCCTCGGCGAGATCGAGCAGGCCGGTGATTTCCTGCGGCGAGAGTCCTTCGATCCCCAACAAGTGCCGCTGGCTGAGGACGAACGATGATTTGGATGCGATGTTCATTAAAGTGGCTCCTATAGGTGGAGTCGTCCGCAGGAGCAAGCCGCAAAACACGCGCCAGCGG
>JAVBUK010000257.1:0-4158 GCA_031555345.1 Xanthobacteraceae bacterium
CACCGAGGCGCGGGTGAGCGACCAGGAACTGGCGCAAGCCGACTGGATCCTGCCTCCGCCGCAGAGCGTCGTCTACGGGCCGGTGATGCAACTGTTCGCCCAGTACGGCCATTCGAAACCGAACGCATTCGTCGAAAGCACGTCATTCCTGTTGCTGCGCACGCTCCTGTTCGGCAACGAGCTGGTTGCCGCCCTACCCCTGTCGGTGGTGCAACGCGATCTCGATCGCGGTGACCTCGTCACCCTGCCGGTGGCGTTTCCACATGAGGCACTGGCGGTCGGCATCACCAAAGCAATCGATCGAACGCTGGCAACCGGTGCGCTGCAGTTCATCTCGTGTTTGCGAGACGCGGCCAGATCATTGGCGACGATCGGCCGTGAGCATCACGAGGCGTCAGCGAAACGCCCGATGCCGGCGTGCGTGACTCAGGGCCGCTCGGCGCGCGGACAACGGGCGAAGGCTCGTCGGCGACGCTCCTGATACGCCATCAGCCGGAGGCTCGCCGGGGCGGCCGACCGTCCCGGGCACGCGACCCTCAGCCCGGTTGAGGATTCGATTACCGCCAGCGAAAGCGAGCCATCACCGGTCGCTTTCGCGACGCCGCCGCCCGGATCGGAGCGGGAAGGCCGGTTGGCTTGGGACAGGTCAGATCGGGAACGTCGTGTTCAGACCGACGGCTTCCCACGGCTCCAGGTCCTTCGCCACGGCGGCGAGCTTGTTGCGAACGATCGTGTAGGCCTCGCCGCCCAGCGGCAGCCGCATCGGCGGCGTATCGGACTCGGCGATCGCCATCAATGCCCTGGCGCCCTTCTGCGGATCACCGGACTGGGTGCCGTGCGACGCATCGGTGAAGCTTCGCGTCTTGCCGCTGGTCTCGGCATCGTCGGCGAGGATGGTTTTCGCCCGGTTCATCGACGAACCGCGGAAGTTCGTCCGGAACGGGCCGGGTTGAATGATGGTGACGTGGATTCCCAGTGACGTCACCTCAGCCGCAAGCGACTCGGACAACCCTTCACAAGGGCTCAACCCATCCTGCGCGCGGTCGGAGCGGGCCGTTCCACCACACCTACGCGCTTCGCGCCTTCGCCCGCGAGACCGTCGTGGCCGAAAAATTCCAGGCGATGGTCGCGCTTGGCCGAGCAAACAGCCGGATGAAGGATTTCCATGACCTCGGTCTCCTCTCGACGAACTTCCCCTTCGAGACGGAACGGCTGGCGCGCGCAATGGCGGCGACGTTCACCCGGCGGAAAACAGCGATCCCAACGCAAATACCCGACGCACTTACGCCGGATTTCGCCGCCGATGCTCCAAAGCAGCGCCAATGGGCGGCATTCATCGCCGACCTCGATGGCGCACCAAGAGACCCGCAGACAGTTTCACGCGACCTGGCGGCGTTTTGATGCCTGCGGCAGCGGTCGCTCTCACCCTCTCTCGAGAATTCCGGATGTCGGATTGCAGGTGTTGAACGCACACCCTCTGGCCTGATTGGTACCCATGCGCATACGCGCCATGTCGGTCGAGGCTCAGCTCGTAGATGGATGCATTGCAGCCCTCCTCGTCGGTGGTCGAGGCAAGGAATCTGGCGCTGTCGTCGACATGCCGGCGCACCGGCAGGCGGATGCGGTCGGCGACGCGGAAGCGCCACGCGCGTCGGCTGGCGGAAGCCGAGTCGAACAAAACCGAGACATCCATTCGAAATCAGACCTCTGACGCCATTCGAAACGGACACAATGCGAACGCGAAAGTCATTGAAATATAAACAAAAACTGGCTGGGGCGCCTGGATTCGAACCAGGGAATGGCGGAATCAAAATCCGCTGCCTTACCACTTGGCTACGCCCCACCGGGGGCCTGCGACGCAGGCCGGCGGACCATACTGGCGGACGCGGCGAGGATCAAATGGTCGCGTGACGGTGGCGCGAAATCTTGGCCATCGCCCCGGCTCCCGGCCCGTTGCGATCGCGCCCCCCGCGGCGACCTGGTGATCGGCAGCGAGCCGCCACGTGAAGTGGCGCTTCGATCATTTACCCACTTCCGGTTGTGTAACACGCAAAATGGGTCCCGGAGGAGCCCGCATGCCGCGTCCCCCTCGCCGGCCTCGCGGCGCGGGGGCGCGGCGGCGGCCGAGCCGGCCTATGCGACGATTTCCTAACAGCCAACCCGGTTTCCCCGCCCCGCATTCGAGTTAGAATACCGGCTCTTGCACCGAGGTATGAACCCCCCGCCATGGCCACGGTCCTCGTCACCCACCCCGCCTGCCTCGACCACCTGACGCCGATGGGCCATCCGGAGCGGCCGGACCGCCTGCGGGCGATCGAACGCGTCCTGGAAAGCGAACGTTTTCAGGCCCTGGCACGCGAGGCCGCGCCACTGGCGGACCTGGACACGATCGCGCTGTGCCATCCGATGGCCCATGTCGAGGCGATCCGCGACGCCAGCCCGGTCGAAGGATCGGTGCGGCTCGATTCCGACACCACGATGTCGCCCGGGACCTACGAGGCGGCCCTGCGGGCGGTGGGCGGGGCGGTGCTGGCGGTCGACGAGGTGATGACCGGCAAGGCCGCCAACGTGTTCTGCGCCCTGCGGCCGCCCGGCCACCATGCCGAAACCGAACAAGCGATGGGGTTCTGTCTGTTCAATACCGCCGCGATCGCGGCGCGCTACGCCCAGCGCCGGTACGGCGCCGAGCGGGTGGCAATCGTCGACTTCGACGTCCACCACGGCAACGGCACGCAGGAAATCTTCTGGAACGACGCCTCGGTGATGTACTGCTCGACCCACCAGATGCCGCTGTTTCCCGGCACCGGCGCGACCTCCGAGCGCGGCGCCCACAACACCATCGTCAACGCCCCGCTGCACGCCGGCGACGGCAGCCTCGAATTCCGTTCGGCGTTCGAGACCCTGATCCTGCCCCGCCTGCGGGAATTCAGGCCCGACCTCCTGGTGGTGTCCGCCGGTTTCGACGCGCACACCCGTGACCCGCTCGCCAATCTCAACCTGGTCGATGCCGATTTTTCCTGGGTCACCAAGAAGTTGATGGAAATTGCCGAGGCCACGGCGGAACGTCGGCTGGTCTCCATCCTGGAGGGCGGGTACGATCTGGAGGGTCTGGCGCGTTCGGCCGCGGCGCATGTCTCGGCGTTGATGCGTTTGGGCTAAGGTGGCCGCCAACGCCCCGATTCGACACGCCTTCCGGACCGACGAAATGGCCTCATCTGCGAACAACGACATCAACACCCTGACCTTCGAGCGCGCCATCGAGGAGCTCGAGTCGATCGTCAAACGCCTCGAAGAAGGCAAGGTCCCGCTCGAGGAATCGGTCGCGATCTACGAGCGCGGCGAACTGCTCAAGCGCCGCTGCGAGAACCTGCTGCGCCAGGCCGAGGCCCGGGTGGAAAAGATCACCCTCGACGCCGCCGGCAAGCCCAAGGGCACCGAGCCGCTCGACGTGGGCTGAGCTCGCTACCCGCGCAATCCCCACGCCCGACACCGAAGACCCGCGCCGGCAAAGGCGACGGTATCATGCCGTTGCGCGCCGCCATCCATCGATCACCCTGCGATCGAGCAGATGGCGCGCCGGAAGCGTGGAATCGAAACTTGTGCGGTGGGTTTGACGTTTCGACCTCACCTGCGGCCAGCGCTCACCGCCATGTCGAATCAAAAACCGCACCAGCATCATAAGGTTGCCAGTGTCCTTTCGGTTCCGACGTTCGTCCAGAGCGGGCTGCGAACGGAACCGAACGTCGGAACCGGGACACTGGACGGCCCGGTGACGATGCCCGCTCAATACAGCCACGGGATGACCCGGCGGGTCGTCGCCATATAGGCGCGGTAGTCGTCGCCGAAGGTCGCCAGCATCATCTTCTCCTCCTGCCCGAGGCGGCAGAAGAACAGGGTGCCGAAGCCGATGAGGCCGGCCAAGCCGGCGATCCAGTTGGGCAACAGCAGCGCCTGCGCCACCGCCCACAGCCAGAACGCCGAATACATCGGATGGCGGACCAGGCGGTAGACACCGTGGGTCACCAGCGCGTGCTGGTCGCGGATCTCCAGCGTCACCGACCAGGCGCGGCCGAGATCGCGGTGGGTGCGGTAGAACAGCCACAGGGAGGCCGCGAAGGTCAGCGTTCCGAGCCAGGCCAGCGGCGGCTGGAACGCATA
>JAVBUK010000260.1:0-6018 GCA_031555345.1 Xanthobacteraceae bacterium
CCACCGGCAAACGCCGGAAGGCGCTGCCGGCCGACCTCGATTTCCGCAAGATCGACCTGGCGATGCCGCTCGCCACGGCCAGGATCGTGCGCACCGCCCTGTTTGTGCCGCCGTCGATGCCGGCGATGGATCTGCTGGCCAAGATGCAGGCGATCCGCATTCATCTCGCCTTGGTGATCGACGAGTACGGCGGCACCGACGGCCTGGTATCGATCGAGGACATCGTCGAGTTGATCGTCGGCGACATCGAGGACGAGCACGACAAGGTGGGCGAGCATCCGATCATTCGCCAGAGCGACGGGTCCTATCTGGCCGACGCCCGCGCCAGCCTCGAGGACGTGGTGGCGATGGTGGGCTCTGAATTCGATGCCGGCGAGGTCACCCACGAGGTCGATACCCTCGGCGGGTTCATTGTCGCCCAGGTCGGGCGGCTGCCGGTGCGCGGCGAGCTGGTGCCCGGCCCCGGGCCGTTCGAAATCGAGGTGCTCGACGCCGACCCGCGTCGGGTCAAACGCGTACGGATCCATCGTAGCCGCCAGAACCCGGACTCGCGCCCCCTGCTGACGTACCGCGAAAGCGACACCGAATCGGCCCAGGACGAAGAACCTGTCGTCGCGGCGGCCGAATCGGCCAGCGCGACGACCGTGTCCGAGGAACCGACTGCCGAACCGTCCGCCGCCGATCCGGCGGCTTCGCCGCCTGATTCGGCGAAAACCGGGGATTTACAACGGTCTTGAAAATCGATCACCTCTTTCATTCGATCGTTCTCGCTTGGGGTTGGCGGCGGGCCGCGATTGCATTTGCGGCTGGCGCGATTTCGGTGTTGGCGCTCGCACCGTTCGACCTTTGGCCGGTGATGTTCCTGACGTTGCCGGTCGCGGTGTTCATGGTCGACGGCGCCGGGTCGGGCCGGTGGGGCGGCATCGCGGCCGCGGCACTGGCCGGCTGGTGGTTCGGGTTCGGATACTTCCTTGCCGGGCTCTACTGGATCGGGTTCGCTTTCCTGGTCGACGCCAAGACCTTCGGATGGCTGATGCCGTTCGCGGTCGTGGCATTGCCCGCCGGGCTCGCGATATTCACCGCATTGGGCTTCGCACTGGCGCGGGCGCTGTGGGCGCGGGGCCCCTTGCGCATCCTGACCCTTGCGGCAGCGCTGACGGCGGTGGAATGGCTGCGCGGCCACGTGCTCACCGGCTTTCCCTGGAACACCTACGGCTACGCCCTGACCGGAGCGGCGCCGCTGGCCCAGAACGCCGCGATATTCGGATTGTGGGGTTTGACCTTCATCGCGATCGCGGTGTTTTCGAGCCCCGCCGTGCTGCTGGACGAGCGCAAGGATACGCCCCGCGCGTTGCTGATCCCGGCGGGCGCGCTGCTCGTCCTGGCAGCGCTGGCTGTGAACGGCGCCACGCGCCTGGCCTCCCATCCGACCACCTTCGTGGATGGCGTTCGGTTGCGGGTCATGCAGCCGAACCTGTCACAGGACACAAAATTCAATTATGGCGCGCGCCATCAGGTGATGCAGCGTTATCTGACGCTGTCCGATCAAGCGACCGGCCCGCAATCGAGCGGCATCCGCGAGATCACACACCTGATCTGGCCCGAATCGGCCTTTCCGTTCTTTCTGACACGCGAACCCGAGGCGTTGGCGGAAATCGCCAAGCTGCTGCCCGAAGGTACGGTCCTGATCACGGGTGCGGCACGGGCTGCGGAAATCCAGGAGAACCCGCGCCGGGTGCGGGCCTACAACTCGATCTACGTGATCGACCACGACGGTGGGGTCCTGTCGGTGTACGACAAGGTCCATTTGGTGCCGTTCGGAGAGTACCTGCCGTTCCAGGCGTTTCTTGAACATCTCGGCCTGATGCACCTGACCAAGATGCCGGGAGGTTTTCTCAACGGCACCCGGCGGCAGCCGATCGCGGTCCCACGCGCTCCGGCATTCCTGCCGCTGATATGCTACGAAATCATCTTTCCCGACGAGGCCGTTCCCGACGGCGAACGCCCCGGCTGGCTGGTCAACGTCACCAATGACGCCTGGTTTGGAATCAGTCCCGGCCCCTACCAGCACTTTCAGCAAGCCCGGGTGCGGGCCATCGAGGAGGGCCTGCCGTTGGTCCGGGCGGCCAACACCGGGATCTCCGCGGTGACCGACCCGCTCGGCAGGGTTGTTCAGGCTCTTCCTCTCGGGGCCGAAGGGGTCCTGGATTCGCGGCTTCCTGCGCCGATCGCCGCGACGCTGTACAGAAGTATGGGTGATTTTCCTGTTCTGATTGTGGTATTGGCGGCGATTGGGTGGGCGACAATCCGCAAACTTCGTGGATAAGCTTCAGATTACGTTACGAAAAATAAATTACGAACCCGGAAATTATTGCGGTACATTGGATTTTGCATGTATTGGTAAAGTAGATCTCGACGTATCTCATAAAATATTGTGATATAGACTGTTTTTTATTGATGGATTGAAGATTTTTCACAGTTTTTTCACGTCAAATAGCGTGCCTGGGCAAAATCCCTGATTGCACCCGCGACTGTTCCAGTGAACATTACCGGCGACGGGGGATGCATAGGAGATCGTTATGGTTAAGAAGGCGCCCAACCCAATTGATAAACATGTGGGCAGCCGGGTACGCATGCGGCGGATGATGCTGGGGATGAGCCAAGAGAGGCTTGGGATTTCGCTCGGGCTGACGTTCCAGCAGGTCCAGAAATACGAAAAAGGAACCAACCGGATTGGCGCCAGCCGACTGCAGCAAATCTCTCAAATAATGCAAGTTCCAGTGGCTTTTTTCTTCGAAGGAGCCCCGGAGCTGCCGATCGCCGGACTTGCCGAGAACGGCGCGGGCGAGGCGCCATCGCCGACTTATGTTTCCGATTTTCTCGCCACGTCGGACGGACTGGCGCTGACCAAGGCGTTCATGCGCATCGACGACGGCAAATTGCGCCGACGAATCGTCGACTTGGTCGAACAGATCGCCGGGGAGGACTGAGTTGCCGCAGCCGTGATTCGCCGGCTGATCTTCACCAGCACCTTGACCACGCGGGGCGACGCTGCAAGAAACACGCAATTGTCGAGGGAACCGGCGCGGCCACGGGTCGCGTCATGCGGGGAGTAAGTATCAGGTGTCGCGCGCCAGTTATCTGTTCACCAGCGAGTCGGTGTCCGAAGGCCATCCGGACAAGGTTTGCGATCGCATCTCCGACGAGGTCGTGGATGCATTCTTCGACCTTGCGCCGCGCAACGGCTGGGATCCCGGCCATGTCCGCATCGCCTGCGAGACCCTCGCCACGACGAACCGGGTGGTGATCGCCGGCGAGACGCGCGGCCCGGTGGAAATCACCAAAGACTATATCGCACATATCGCCCGGCTCGCCATCCGCGACATCGGCTATGAGCAGGACGGGTTCCATTGGGAGAAGGCCCGGATCGACGTGCATCTGCACGCCCAGTCGGCCGACATCGCCCAGGGCGTCGATTCGGCCAGCAACAAGGAAGAAGGCGCCGGCGACCAGGGCATCATGTTCGGTTACGCCTGTCGCGAGACGCCGGACCTGATGCCTGCACCGATCTACTACGCCCACAAGATTCTCAAACTGATGGCGCAGGCCCGCCACAGCGGCGAAACCGCGGCGCTCGGCCCCGATGCGAAAAGCCAAGTCACCGTCCGCTACGACGCCGGCAAGCCGGTCGAAGCGACCCAGATCGTGGTGTCCACCCAGCACTTCGACGAACGGCTGACCTCGCACGACATCCAGGCCATCGCCGAGCCCTTCGTCGTCAAGGCGCTGCCACCCGGCTGGATCACCAAGCACACGGTGTGGCACGTCAATCCGACCGGAAAGTTCGTGATCGGCGGCCCCGACGGCGACTGCGGGTTGACCGGCCGGAAGATCATCGTCGACACCTACGGCGGCGCGGCGCCGCACGGCGGCGGCGCATTCTCCGGCAAGGACCCGACCAAGGTCGATCGGTCCGCCGCCTATGCGGCGCGCTACCTTGCGAAGAACGTGGTTGCCGCCGGCTATGCGGATCGTTGCACGATCCAGCTGTCCTATGCGATCGGCGTCGCCAAGCCGTTGTCGCTCTACGTCGACCTGCACGGCACCGGCCAGGTGAGCGAGGCGTCGCTCGAGAAGGCGTTGTTCGAGGTCATGGACCTGTCTCCCCGCGGCATCCGCGAGCACCTCAAGCTCAACCGCCCGATCTATGCCCGCACCTCCGCTTACGGGCACTTCGGCCGCGCTCCGGAGGCGGACGGCGGCTTCTCCTGGGAGCGCACCGATCTGATCGACACGCTCAAGCGGGCGCTCGGATAGGCGCAAACCGTGGTTCGGATGCCCCGGTTCCACCGCGAGTCGGGCTCTCGCGGGCCGTGGCCGCACGGGCATTCGACGGGGCGGAACCGTGATCCCGGTCCAGGCGGACGGCATGCCAACGCGCGATGACCTCCATCCGCATCGCGGCGGCGCTTTCTTCGGCCGCCGCAAGGGGCATGCGTTGCGTGCACACCAGGCGGCGTTGATGCAGCACCTGCTGCCCCGGCTCGCCATCGACCTCGGCACGCCGCCACCCGCCGACCTCGCCGCGCTGTTTACCGCCCCGGTCGACGCGGTGCGGATGGAAATCGGCTTCGGCGGCGGCGAGCACCTGCTGGCGGAAGCACAGAACAATCCACGCACCGGATTCGTCGGCTGCGAGCCGTTCGTCAACGGCATGGCCAAGGCGCTGGCCCAGATCGAGGCCCGCGCGCTCACCAACGTGCGCCTGCACTTCGGCGACGCCACCGAGATCATCGCCTGGCTGCCGGCGGCCTCACTGGCGCGCGTCGATCTGCTCTATCCCGACCCGTGGCCGAAAAAACGGCACTGGAAACGACGGTTCGTCCGGCCCGCGACGGTGGCGGCGCTGGCCCGCCTGCTGCGCCTCGGCGGCGAGTTTCGCTTCGCCACCGACTGGCCGGATTATGCGGCCTGGACTCTGCAGCGATTGGTCGCTTCCCCGGCCTTCGCCTGGACGGCGGAATGTGCCGACGACTGGCGCCTCCCGTGGCCGGGCTTTTCCGGCACCCGTTACGAGGCGAAGGCAATACGCGAAGGGCGCGCGCCCTGCTACCTGGCGTTCCGCCGGGTGTGATCGCGTCGCGACCCCAAAACCCACCCCGATGCCGCATCGGCCGGACGAAAATCAGCCGGCCGGATCCTCGGTCCGGCGCACTTGCCAGAAGCGGACCACACGCTGGGCGGCGGAGGAAGACAAAAGCTCGAAATTGGCGTTGGCGTCGGTGATCGTCTGGCGGCTCGGCTTGCGGCCGGTGGCACAGACCGCCAGCACGGCCTGGGCGGTCGACCAGCCAAATCCCGCCGCCTTGCACAGGATCAGCACCGGGTCGGTCTGTCCGCCTTTCATCAGTCGCTCGACGACCTCGATCGGGACCGCGCACATCATTGACAACGAGGCGGCCGTCTCCTCGAACTTCTCCGCCGCCGCGAATGTGGCGAGCTGCCGCTCGTCGAGCCGCCCCGCCTGCCGCAACGCCAGCACCATCCGCTGCGCAGGGCGGAAATCATAGGCCTGCCGGGCCCCCACCTCGCTCGACACCTTCGCCAGCACCCGCGCGATCTCGGCCTGCGTCTCGGGACGCGCGGCCGCGAGCAATCGCTTCTGCACCACGTCGGTGGCCCGCATCACCAGGTCGCGGAAGACATGCGCCGGAATGTCCGGGCGCTGGCCGACCCGCATCGCCAGAATATCGTCTTCTTCGGCCCGGTCGACCAGCCGCGTGAACCCTTTCTCGGACAACCGGGCGCCGCGATTGGCGGCGACGCTCCGGGCGACATTCCGGTCGCCGCGCGCCACCAGGATATCGGTGACCGATTCGCCGATCCGCGGCCGTTCGGAGATTGCGAGCAGATGCTCCTGACCCTTGCTGCCGGCGATCTCGGCAAGGTCGGTGTCGGCGAGACGCTGCGAAATCTTCAGCAACGGCCCGGCGATCGCGATGTCGTCGTCCTGCGCCA
>JAVBUK010000142.1:0-7364 GCA_031555345.1 Xanthobacteraceae bacterium
AAAAGGTCTCGGCTGTTCTCGACTTCACCAAGGATGAAGATCTCGCTGCCTATGAGCAGATGCTCGAGATCCGCCGCTTCGAGGAAAAGGCTGGCCAGCTTTATGGCATGGGCCTTATCGGCGGTTTCTGCCACCTCTATATCGGCCAGGAAGCGGTGGTGGTCGGCCTGCAGATGGCGATGCGGCCCGGCGATCAGGTCATCACCGGGTATCGTGACCACGGCCACATGCTGGCCACCGGCATGGACCCCAAGGGCGTGATGGCCGAACTGACCGGCCGTCGCGGCGGCTATTCCAAGGGCAAGGGCGGCTCGATGCACATGTTCAGCGTCGAGAAGAATTTTTATGGTGGCCATGGGATCGTCGGGGCCCAGGTCTCCCTCGGCACCGGGCTGGGCTTTGCCAACCGCTATCGTCGGAACGGCCATGTCAGCGTGACCTATTTCGGCGACGGCGCCGCCAACCAGGGGCAGGTCTACGAAAGCTTCAACATGGCGGAGTTGTGGAAGCTGCCGGTGGTCTATGTGATCGAGAACAACCGCTATGCGATGGGCACCTCGGTCAACCGCTCCTCGGCGCAGCCGGATTTCTCCAAGCGCGGCCTGTCGTTCAACATTCCGGGCGAGCAGGTCGACGGCATGGACGTGCGTGCCGTCAAGGCGGCCGGCGAGAAGGCTCTCGATTGGTGCCGCTCCGGCAACGGTCCCTACATCCTCGAGATGCTGACCTACCGCTACCGCGGACACTCGATGTCGGATCCGGCCAAGTATCGGACCCGCGAAGAGGTCGAGAAGGTGCGCACCCAGCACGACCCGATCGAACAAGTGCGGGTGCGGCTGATCGCCACCAAGCGGGCGAGCGAGGACGATCTCAAGGAGATCGACGCCGAGGTCCGCACGATCGTCAACAAGGCGGCCGAATTCGCCACCAACGATCCAGAACCCGATCCGTCAGAACTGTTCACCGACGTGGTGCGCTAGGTCCGCCACAGCGCCCGTCCGAACCCGCGAAGAAGACCCATGCCGATTCCGATATTGATGCCGGCGCTCTCACCCACCATGGAGAAGGGCAACCTTGCCAAATGGGTGAAGTCCGAAGGTGACAAGGTCCGTGCCGGCGACGTGATCGCCGAGATCGAGACCGACAAGGCCACCATGGAGGTCGAGGCGGTCGACGAGGGCACGATCGGCAAGATTCTGGTGCCGGCAGGCACCGCCGACGTCGCCGTCAACACCCCGATCGCGGTGATCCTGACCGATGGCGAGAGCGCCGACGTCATCGACCTCACCGCGTCGGCACCCGCGTCCAGGCCAGCCGTGTCGCCGGCCGAGCCACCCGCTGCGGCCGTCGCGCCGGCGAGGGTCGCCGTCGAACCAGCGTCGGCTGAGCCGTCACCGCCCGAGGATGTACCCGACGCCGAGGTGCCGCCGGGCACCGCGATAGTCACCATGACCATGCGCGAGGCGCTGCGCGACGCCATGGCCGAGGAGATGCGCCGCGACGCCGACGTCTTCCTGATGGGCGAGGAGGTCGCCGAGTATCAGGGCGCCTACAAGGTCAGCCAGGGCCTGCTGCAGGAGTTCGGGCCCGGCCGCGTCATCGACACGCCGATCACCGAGCATGGCTTCGCCGGCCTGGGTGTCGGCGCCGCGCTGGCGGGCCTCAAGCCGATCGTCGAGTTCATGACCTTCAATTTCGCCATGCAGGCGATCGATCAGATCATCAACTCGGCCGCCAAGACGCTCTACATGTCGGGCGGCCAGATGGGCTGCTCCATCGTGTTCCGCGGCCCGAATGGTCCGGCCGCGCGGGTCGCCGCCCAGCACAGCCAGGACTACTCGGCGTGGTATTCGCACATTCCCGGCCTGACGGTGATCGCGCCGTCGACCGCCGCCGACGCCAAGGGCCTGCTCAAGGCGGCGATCCGCTGTCCCAATCCGGTGATGTTCCTGGAGAACGAAATTCTCTATGGCCACACGTCTTCGGTGCCCAGGCTCGACGACTTCGTCCTGCCGATCGGCAAGGCGCGCATCGCCCGCCCGGGCCACAGCGTCACCATCGTGGCGTGGTCGATCGGCATGACCTACGCGCTCGAGGCGGCGGAAGAACTCGCCAAAAAGCACATTTTTGCCGAGGTGATCGACCTGCGGACGCTGCGGCCGATGGATACGGCGACGGTCGTCGCATCGGTCCGGAAGACCGGGCGGTGCGTCGTGGTCGAAGAGGGCTGGCAGCAATGCGGCGTCGGCGCCGAGGTTTCGGCGCGGATCATGGAGAATGCGTTCGACTATCTCGACGCGCCGGTCGCCAGGGTGTCGGCCAAGGACGTGCCGATGCCGTACGCCGCCAACCTCGAGAAGCTGGCGCTGCCCTCGGTCGACGAGGTGATCGCGGCGGTACGCGCCGTTTGCTATCGGTGAGGCCATGCCGGCGTCGGAAATGCCGCTTCGGGCAGGGGAGATCACGGCAACCCTGGGAAATACCCGCCGGATTGCCTTTGCGTTGTGGTGGAAGCTGGTGCTGATCGTCGGCCTTTGTGGGGTAGGCACCGGCTTCCTGTCGGGTTGGGTGTCCGCTGTGCTGCCGTGGGGCCAACTGACCTATTGGGTTGCGACCTCGATCATGCACATCACGCCGGAGGCATGGTGGCCGGTTCTCGCAGCACTCGAACCCGCCCTGTCGGCCGCCATCCCGCTGGCGATCGACATTGTCCTGATCTTCGCCGTCATCAATTGTCTGCTGGCACGACACATCGGCCGAGACTTTCGCGGCTATCGCCTCGTTCTGCTGCATGCCGCTTCGTCCCGCGATTGAGCCCATACGAGCACACCCATGCCGATCAACATTCTGATGCCCGCCCTTTCGCCCACGATGGAAAAGGGAAATCTCGCCCGCTGGCGCAAGAAGGAAGGCGACAAGATCTCGCCCGGCGACGTGATTGCCGAGATCGAGACCGACAAGGCGACGATGGATTACGAGGCGGTGGACGAGGGCACGCTGGCCAGGATCGTGGTGCCGGAGGGTACCGCGGACGTGCCGGTCAACCAGCTCATTGCGGTGATGGCTGGCGCCGGTGAGGACGTGAAGGCCGCGGCCGCGCAGACCGCACCGGCCGCCGCGCCGAAACCGGCCGCGCCGACATCGGCTCCGGCCACGGGCACAGCACCGACGATTCGCGAGGAGGTGCGGGTCCACGGCCAGGCGGTTGCGGCGAAGCGGGCGGACACGCCCGCGCCGACGCCGCCCGCGCAAGGGCGCACTTTTTCCTCGCCGCTGGCGCGCCGGTTGGCCCGCGAAGCCGGCCTCGATGTGACCCGCATTTCCGGGACCGGCCCGCATGGCCGGGTCGTCGCCCGCGACATCGAGGCTGCGAAGACCGGTGCGCCGCTCAAGTCGGCCGCCTCGGTGCAGCCGGCCGGTGCGGCCGCGCTCGCGCAGGCCATGCCGGACGACAAGATCCGCGCGCTGTTCGAGCCGGGTTCCTACGAGGTCGTGCCGCACGACAACATGCGCCGGATCATCGCCCAGCGGCTGGTGCAGGCAAAGCAGATGATCCCGCATTTCTACCTCACGGTGACCTGCACGCTCGACCGCCTGCTGGCGGCGCGCGAGGACATCAACGCGACGGCCCCCAAGGGTGCCGACGGCAAGCCGGCCTGGAAGCTGTCGGTCAACGACTTCGTCATCAAGGCGATGGCGGCGGCGCTGATGCGGGTGCCGGACGCCAATGTCACCTGGACCGAAGGCGGCATGCTCAAGCACAAGCACGCCGATATCGGCGTCGCGGTCGCCATTCCGGGCGGGCTGATCACCCCGGTGGTGCGCAAGGCCGAGCAGAAGTCGCTCGCCCAGATTTCTGCCGAAATGAAGGATTTTGCAGCGCGGGCACGGGCGCGACGGCTCAAGCCCGAGGAGTATCAGGGCGGCTCGACCGCGATCTCAAACCTCGGCATGTACGGCATCGAGGCGTTTTCCGCGGTGATCAACCCGCCGCACGCCACGATTCTGGCGGTCGGCGCCGGAGAGCAGCGGCCGGTCGTGAAGAACGGCACGATCGAGATTGCGACCCGGATGACGGTGACGTTGTCGACCGACCACCGCGCGGTCGACGGCGCGCTCGGAGCCGAGCTGATCAGCGCCATCAAGACAATTATCGAAAACCCGGTGATGCTGGTGGTGTAGAGCGGCGCACGGCAGGCTGAGCGACGCAGTTCGTCGGACGATGAACCGAGGTCTGCCGACAGTCTTTTCTCGCGAGCCCCGTCCAGAAACCCAAGGCGAACACATCATGGCGGACGCATCCTTCGACATCCTCATCATCGGTTCCGGGCCGGGCGGCTACGTCACGGCGATCCGTGCCGCGCAGCTCGGGTTCAAGACCGCGATCGTCGAACGCGCCCATCTGGGCGGCATCTGTCTCAACTGGGGCTGCATTCCGACCAAGGCGCTGCTGCGCTCGGCGGAGATCTTCCACCACCTGCAGCACGCCAAGGACTATGGTTTGAAGGCGGACAACGTCGGGTTCGATCCCGCCGCGGTGGTGGCGCGTTCGCGCGGGGTGTCGAAACGGCTTGCCGACGGCGTCGGCTTCCTGATGAAGAAGAACAAGATTTCGGTGATCTGGGGCGAGGCCACGATCGAGGCGCCGGGCCAGGTTGCCGTCACCGCCGGCAGGGCCGATGCGCCCAACGGCTCGCTCGGGGCGGGCCGCTATCAGGCCAAGCACATCATCGTCGCCACCGGGGCGCGGCCGCGCATTTTGCCCGGGCTGGAGCCCGACAACAAGCTGGTGTGGACCTATTTCGAGGCGATGGTGCCGGACCGCATGCCCAAGTCGCTGCTGGTGGTCGGCTCGGGGGCGATCGGCATCGAGTTCGCGTCGTTCTACCGGACGCTCGGCGCCGACGTGACGGTGGTCGAGGTGTTGCCGCAGATCCTGCCGGTCGAGGACGCCGAGATCGCCGCCTTCGCGCGCAAGCGGTTCGAAAAGCAGGGCATCAAGATCTTCACCGCGGCCAAAGTGACCAGACTCGACAGGCAGGCGGATCAGGTCACGGCCACCATCGAGGACGCCGCGGGCGCGACCCGGACCCTGACCGTCGAGCGGGTGATTTCCGCGGTCGGCGTCACCGGCAACATCGAGAACCTGGGACTGGAGAAGCTCGGGGTGAAGACCGATCGCGGCACGATCGTGATCGACGGCCTGTGCCGCACCAATGTGCCGGGCCTCTACGCGATCGGCGACGTCGCCGGCCCGCCGATGCTCGCCCACAAGGCGGAGCACGAGGGCGTCATCTGTGTCGAGGGCATCAAGGGCCTCGCGCCGCACCCGATGGACAAACAGAAGATCCCGGGCTGCACCTATTGCGTGCCACAGATCGCCTCGGTCGGCCTGACCGAAGCGGCCGCCAGGGAGAAGAAGCTCGAAGTCCGCGTCGGCCGCTTTCCGTTCGCCGGCAACGGCAAGGCGATCGCGTTGGGCGAGGACCAGGGGCTGGTGAAGGTGATCTTCGACGACAAGACCGGGCAACTCCTGGGCGCCCACATGGTCGGGGCGGAAGTGACCGAGCTGATCCAGGGCTACGTGGTGGCGATGAACCTCGAAACCACCGAACAGGAACTGATGCACACGATCTTCCCGCATCCGACCCTGTCGGAAATGATGAAGGAAGCGGTGCTCGACGCCTACGGACGCGCGCTCAACATGTGAGACGAATGGATCCGCAGGAACCCGCACCCGTGATCGACCGCGCCGCCCGAGATCGGATGATGCAGGCGACCCGCACCTTCATGGCCGACGAGATGTCGTCCGACCCGTTCGACGACCGGCTTTCGGAGATTTGCGCCGCGACGTCCGACCAGACGGTGCGCCTTATCGGACGGGAGCTGTGGTCCTATTACGACGATCTGGTCGACCATCTCATTGTCGTCTCCAAGCAGGAGTGGGATTTCCTCAACCGGCTCTTGCTCGTCCTCGCCTCTGACGTCGAAATCGAGGCGGTCTCGCGCCGGCTGCCGTGGCATATCGGCCAGGTTGTCGCCGCCGGCGTACTGGCCGGCTATGCCGCTCTTGCCGCCTTGAACGGGTTCGTTTTCGGGTATCTCGTGGCCTTGCCGATCTTTTGCGGTGTGGTGTCGGCGGCCTTGACTTGGTTCAATCGACGCCATCACGCGGTCCCACGACGGCAAACCGCGATGGCGCCCTTTTCCTCTGTCGGTGCCATGCTGGCGGTGCGCCGCAGCGTCGAAGGCTTTGGACGCCGGCGATATCCGCAGGCCCTGGCGGCCCGCAGGATTCGCGGCCCGGTCGCCATCGCCCTCTGGTGGATTCGGCACTGGCTGGTGTTCTCGATCGCGACCTTGTCCTGTCAGCTGTTGCCCGATCGGGAAACCCGGTGGGCATTGTCCGAAGGCCGGTCGGGCCTTCCATTGGGGTTCTTCACGGCGAGAATCTGGCGCTGACCGTCATCCGCGCTGGCCTTGCCGCCCGTCGGTATTCTCCGGCCCGCCATCCTGCGCGGTTGCTCGGCGCCACGATGCCGGGCCGCCGCGCCCGTGGCGGATGCAGGGCGCCGCTCACATCCGGTCGCGGTGGGAGATCTCCACCACGCGGGCGCGCTGCGCCAGCGCGTCGACCAGCGCATCGGCCTTGGCGCGGTTGGCCGGGTCGAGGTTGGCGTCCCATTCGTCGAGCAGATAGATCGGCGCATCGGTGTTGGCGACGATCTCCTGCAGCGACTTGAGCTGCCGCTCGCCCGAGGAGAAGCCGGGCAGTTTGCGCACCGGCGCCTTGGCGAGTTCTTCGAGGTCGTCCTCGTCAATATCGATGTTCTCGGGCTCGTCGAGCCCGGCTGCGGTCGCGAACTGGAAGGCGAGGCGGTCGGTGGTCGGCCAATAGTAGGCGCGGCCCTTCATCTCGGACTTGAGGGCGGCGAGCAGCGTCGACTTGCCCGAGCCGTTGCCGCCGCGCACCTGGAGGCGGCCGCTCGGTTTCGACAGCACCAGGTCGAGCGCATCGTCGATATGGGTGCAGACCGTCGTGTCGTCGCCCTGGCGCAACTGCAGGTGATCGAACTTGATGCGGCTGTCGAAGTGCGGGTCGACCTCCGGGTGCATGTTGGCGACGATGCCGCCGACCCGGGTCCAGAACGCCAGGACGTCGTTCCAGCCCGAGGCGAGCGAATGCACGTTCTCGGTCATCTCGATCTGGCGGGGCAGGGTGGCGGCGAGGGCGATCAGCAGCTCGGTATCGCCTCCGGCGCGCAACGCGACCCAGGTCATGGTGGCGAACACGATCGCCAGGCCGATCACGCCGCCGAGTGTCGACAGACCTTCGCGGGTCATGATCGCCATGATCTGCGCCC